>NZ_JBILQU010000089.1:0-11717 GCF_044373035.1 Limnohabitans sp.
AACAAGTCAAACGCCCTCACCGCCTTCCCCGACAGTGCATGGGCTTTACAACCGGTCTTGCGACAGGTCACCTTGTTGGCCGGTATCCGGGCTGACAGAGCGACCTTCATCACCTTCCCAGCCGCCTGTTTCAGGGCGGCCAGTGGTTTGAGATGAAAGCTGGTTTTTGGCATGAGCAAAAAACCGTCTGCTTACCGTTGCGGGGGCAGCGCAGGTTAGGTGGGCCGTGATGGCTTGTCCCTCCTGCTTCCCGTTGAACTGCGCGCCGTGAACCAGCATCGCGAGCACCAACAACTTTCATTCTAGGCTCAAAACTGTCGTCTAAGCTACAAAATCAAAAGTCCAGGGACTTCACGGCCTACAATGGAGGCCTCCATTTTTCTTGTTTGCCATGGACTATTTCGACACCATCGATCAAATTGCCGAGCGTGTGGATCACTTGCTGCTGCGCCACGAAGAGCTCCAACGCACCAACGCTTTGCTGACCCAGCAAGTGCAAGCGCTGAGTCTGGAGCGTGACCAACTCAAGTCGCGCCTGGCCGCCGCCAGAGCACGGGTGGACGCCCTCATCGAGCGGCTGCCCACTTCGGCCTCCACCGCCGCCCCTGCATCGCCTGAGGCCTCCACATGAGCAACAAGCAAATCGATGTCCAGATCATGGGCCAAAGCTACATATTGGGTTGCCCTGAAGGCGGCGAAGAGCGCTTGCTGAGCGCGGTGCGCAAGGTGGACGAAGCCATGTGCAAGATCCGAGATGCAGGCAAGATCAAGGCGCGAGACCGCATTGCCGTTTTGGCCGCACTGAACCTGGCTTTCGAACAAGCCGAGGCTCCCCCAGCTACCGAGCAAGGCAGCAATGCCCCTCTTGCTGCCGACGTGTCGCCCGACGCGCAAGCACGGCTGGCGCAATTGCTGCAACGCCTGGACCGGGTCATTGAGCAAGACGGCCAGCTGCTGTAGAACACCGGGCTGCTGAGTTGCGGCTTGTTCATCAGGTGACAAGACGCGCTGCGGTTTAGCCCCTACAATGGCTTTGTCTGCAGTGCATGCCGGGCTTTATATTTCCTTGAACCAATGCTCTTAGAGCCCGGGCTTGGAACATCGTCTGGTGAGCGTGATCATCTCGCGTCAGATGAACCCAACGCCAGTCTGCCCTTGCCCACCTGAACCCCGGTTCAGGATGCCGGTCCGGTGGCACTTGCAGACACCTTTCACACCCTTTGAATTCAATGAGGAAACGGCATGCGGTGGCTGTGCTATTCACACCAAGGCCAGATGGGCACGGGTCAATTGGTGGGAGACACCATTCATGTTCATCAAGGCCTTCTCTTTAACCATCCGCAACCCACTGGCGAGACCTTGCGTGTGTCGGACGTTGAAATTCTGGCACCCTGCCAACCCACCAAAGTTTTGGCGCTTTGGAACAATTTCAAAACGGCTGCAGAAAAGAATGGCTGGAGTGCACCTTCAGAACCGCTCTACTTTCTCAAATCGCCCAACTCCTATTCGCACCACCTTCAAGCTGTGGTTCGACCCCAACTCGATGCAGGACGGGTGGTTTACGAAGCCGAGCTGGGCATCGTCATGGGTCGACGCGGACGCGACATCCCACTTGAGGAAGCTGCCAACTACATTTTTGGCTACACCTGTGTGAACGACGTCACAGCCGTTGAGTTACTGCGCTCAGACACCAGTTTTGAGCAATGGACACGCGCCAAAAATTTTGACGGCTTTACCCCTTTCGGCCCTTGGATAGAAACCGATTTGGATTGCACCAAAGCGATCGTGACCGCCAAAGTCAACGGACGAGAGCGCCAAAATTACCCCGTGAGCGACATGTTTTTCTCACCCCAAGAATTGGTTGCCAAACTCTCCAGAGGCATGACTTTGGAGCCCGGCGACATCATTTCTTGCGGCACATCCATCGGGGCCATGCCTTGGCAAAATGATGCCGTTGTCGAAGTCACCATTGAGGGCATTGGCACCCTCTCCAACACCATGAAAGCGTCAGCATGAGTTTGAACATTGCCATTGTGGGCGCAGGCGCCATTGGGGGTTACCTCGGGGTGAAGTTGGCCTTGTCGGGTTGCAACGTCACCTTCATTGCGCGCGGTGAAAACCTCAAAGCCATTCAAGCCAATGGCATGACGCTCACGCTAGAAGACGGCACATCTTTGCACGCCCCCCATGTCAAGGCCTGCACCATCGATGAAGCCACGCCTCACGACTATGTGTTTTTGACCATGAAGTCGCACCAGGTCAGCCCCGTGGCCGAGCAAATTGGTCGGCTGTGCCATGACCATACCGCTGTTGTGACCCTGCAAAACGGCGTGCCATGGTGGTACTTTTACAACTTGGTGGGCGAGTACCAAAACCGCCAATTGACTTCCATCGACCCAAGTGGCGCTCAATGGCAACACATCGGCCCTGAGCGGGTGATTGGCGCTGTGGTGTACCCCGCCGCTGAATTGGTCGCGCCTGGTGTGGTCAAACTCATGGAAGGCAATCGCTTCACCTTGGGCGAGCCCAGTGGCGAAAAATCTGAACGTGTTACGAAGTTGGCGCAGGCCATGATTGCTGCTGGCTTCAAGACGCCTGTGTCGACGGACATTCGCAGCGAGTTGTGGGTGAAACTTTGGGGCAACCTGACTTTCAACCCGGTGTCTGCCTTGACGCACGCCACACTCGAAGACATTTGCAATTTTGACCTCACCCGAAATTTGGCAGCCCGCATGATGGCGGAAGCCCAAACCGTGGGCGAAAAACTGGGCGTTCAATTCAAGATCAGCATCGACAAACGGATTGCAGGCGCGCAAGCCGTAGGCGCCCACAAAACCTCCATGCTGCAAGACATTGAGCATGGCAAAGCTTTGGAATTAGAGGCGCTTTTAGGCAGCGTGATTGAGCTGGGCAAAATTTGCAACATGCCCACGCCCACACTCGACTCGGTTTACGCCTTGACTCGCTTGCTCGAACAGAGTGTGATGAAAAAAGGCAAAGGGCTCAGCCTCGGCTGAGTTACTTGAAGCGCCTCACACTGGCACAAAACGTCTTCATACAAATCGAGTCCGCTAGGCATCACAATAGAAGGTTGCGCAGCTTGTCGAGTTGTATCACTCGAAAATCAATTTTTACCTTTACCCATGAAAACCCTGATCGAACTTCTGGCGAATGGAAATGCCCAGGCGACCTGTCTGAGTGCCGCTCAAAGTGCACCGCTTTCCTATTCAGCCTTGCGTCAACTGGTCCAGTACGTTCAAGCCGCTTTCAACCAAGTGGGCATTGGCCGCAATGATCGGGTGGCCCTGGTTTTGCCCAACAGCGCGGAAATGGCGGCCAGTTTTGTGACTGTGGCCTGCTGCTGTACGTCAGCGCCCTTGAACCCCAGCTACCGTGCCGATGAATTCGAGTTCTACCTGAATGACTTGAACGCTAAAGCCTTGGTCGTTGAAAAAGGTTCGAGCAGTCCTGCCGTGGCCGTGGCCGCCAAAATGGGCATCGCACTCATCGAACTCGTACCCACACCCACCATGGGCGCAGGCTCTTTCACGCTGAACATGAACGGCCTCTCGCCCAAGGCGGCGCAGCACCCTGGTCAAGCACAGCCTGACGACGTGGCCTTGGTCCTTCACACATCGGGCACCACATCGCGCCCCAAAATTGTTCCACTGACCCACCGTAACGTGAGTGCTTCAGCGCAAAACATTGCCCAGAGCACGCGCTTTACCAGTGCCGATCGTGGCTTGAATGTCATGCCCCTGTTTCACATTCATGGCCTGATTGCCGGCATCTTGGCGCCGCTGTCTCAAGGCGGCGAGGTCTTTTGCACCAGTGGCTTCAATGCCTTGAAGTTCTTCGGCCAAATGGACGAAGTCAAGCCCACTTGGTACACCGCAGTGCCCACCATGCACCAGGCTATTTTGTCCAGGTCAACCCACAACAAAGAAGTCATCGCCAAGGTGCCACTTCGATTCATTCGTTCGTCATCTTCTTCGTTACCGCCGCAGGTTTTGGCAGAGCTCGAAGCCACCTTCAAGGCCCCTGTGATCGAAGCTTATGGCATGACCGAAGCGGCCCACCAAATGGCTTGCAATCCGCTGCCGCCTGGCCAAAGAAAACCGGGCACTGTCGGTTTGGCCGCAGGCCCCGAGATTGCCATCATGAGTGCAGAAGGTGATTTATTGCCCGTAGGGAGCACAGGCGAAATTGTGATCCGCGGCAGCAACGTCACGCCTGGCTACGAGAACAACGACAAAGCCAACGCGGAAGCCTTCACCCATGGATGGTTCAGAACGGGTGACCAAGGCGTCTTGGATGCACAGGGTTATGTCAGCATCACAGGCAGGCTCAAAGAAATCATCAACCGCGGCGGAGAAAAAATCAGCCCACGCGAAGTCGATGAAGTCTTGATGGACCACCCTGCAGTCGCACAGGTGGTTTGCTTTGGCATCCCCCATGACAAATTGGGCGAGGAAGTGGGCGCTGCCGTGGTCTTGCGCGAGGGCATGACGGCCACTGAAAAAGAACTGCGCGACTACACAGCGACACGGTTGGCTGATTTCAAGGTGCCGCGCAAAGTTTTACTGATGGATGAAATTCCCAAAGGGGCCACCGGTAAATTGCAACGCATTGGCATGGCGCAAAAACTCGGATTGGTCTAAGCCCCATGGAAGCTCAAATCTTTTTGGAACTGGCCCTGACTGGCACCGTTGTGGGGTTCATGGCCGGCTTGTTGGGTTTGGGCGGTGGCTTGATGATGGTTCCCGTGTTGAGTTTTTTACTCGGCAACATGGGCGTAGGAGAGGACCTGTCCATCAAAATGGCGATTGTGACGTCCATGTCGACCATTTTGTTCACATCGGTCTCCAGTGTGAGAACCCACCAAAAGTTGGGCGCTGTGCGATGGGACTTGGTCAAAGGTTTAGCGCCTGGCATTGTGCTCGGCAGTGCCATGGCCAGCCTCTGGATTTTTGTGGTCGTGAAAGGCGCCACATTGGCCATTTTGTTTGGCCTGTTTGTGTCTTTTTCTGCCTTTCAAATGTTCTTGGACAAAAAACCCAAGCCAACGCGTCAAATGCCGGGTTTCGCGGGGCAATTGGGCATGGGTGGACTGATCGGCTTGCTGTCTGGCTTGGTCGGGGCTGGGGGGGCTTTCGTGAGTGTGCCTTTGATGACCTGGTGCAACGTGGCCATTCACAACGCCATTGGCACCAGCGCTGCCTTGGGATTCCCTATTGCACTGGCAAATGTCACCGGCTTTGTCATCAGCGGTATGAAACTGGAGAACCTGCCAGCCTGGTCACTGGGCTATATCTGGTTGCCTGGCATGGCAGTCATTGCCTGTTTCAGCGTTGTGACCGCCCCTTTCGGTGCCAGAGCTGCGCATCGACTGCCTGTGAAGAAACTGAAAAGGGTGTTTTCTTTCTTCTTGGTGTTTCTTGCGGCCTACATGTTCAACAAAGGCTTGAGTGCTGCTTGATGCTGGGCCTGCAGCCCCGATTCAGGCTGCAGGCCTGCCAACTCAACGCAGCACAATGCTGCCCGAAATGTTCACCACCACGCGCGACCTGCCAGCCACCGCTGGCACCGGCATGGGCGTTGGCGCGTCCATCTGGGCCATGGCCATGCGTTGCATGACCTGGCCCTGACCCGCCTCCTGGGCACTCACGCGCACTTCTTTGAGTGTGTAAGCCGCAAAGCCAAACTGCTTCGTCAGGGATTGCGCTTTGCTTTGAAAATGCGCCACCGCTTCGGCCTGGATGCGCGCTTCGGCCGCAGTTTTCTGCTCAGGACTCAGCCGCCAGTCGATCTGCGACACCGCCAAATCTGGCATGAGCCCTGCGAGTGTGGTGATTTGCTCAACATCCCGGCCTTGCAAAACAAGTTGCGCAGAGCCCACCCAGCCGTTCATCTTGCCGTCACGGCCATAGCGCGGCGACACATTCATATCGCCCGTTTTCACCTCCAGGGCCCCGGGTTTGGCCATCGGGGTGGCCACAGCCAATGCGGCAGACACCATGGCGTTGAGCTGTTTTTGCACTGCAAAGGCCTGCAAGCCTTCCTTTTGCACCGACAGACTGATCATCAACCAGTCTTGCGGGACCTCGGTCTGGGCTGATGCACTCAAATGCAGGACTTGGTTCTGTGGGGCTTGTGCGACATGTGCCGCATGAGGGGAACTGGCTGCACTTTGGGCCTGCACCGATGCGACAGGCAGGGCCAGCGCCGTCATCAGGGCCAAAGCCATCGAGGGTGTTCGAATCAATTTCATGGAGATTCTTTCGCAGAAGGTGGCAAAAACATCGGGCACTTACCGCCGTGATTGTGAACGCCGCAGCGGGTGCCGCATGCCTAGGCCCTGCGTTTTGGTGTCAGGGTGTAACGCACCATGGCGCCTGGTCATGCACCAGCCCCATCCACAAGGCCCAGGCCGACACGGACGCCAACGCCAGGCCCGCCACACGCATGCCCCAGGCCCCATCGCCCAGGGTCTGCATGCGCAAAAACAACCAAGGCCCAGCCCACAGGCTGATGCTGCTGCCCAAGGCAAACAAGGCCATGGTGGTTGCGCCTTCCAGCGGCTTGCTGGTCAAGGCCGCCACCATCACGGCCGAATACAGCAAGCCGCAGGGCATGAAGGCCCACAGCCCGCCCACCATCCAGGGCGCGGCGCGCCCCCAGCGGGTGTTGAAGGCCCGCACACGCGCCCACAAACGGCGCGCTGCGGCATCGAGCCACACGGGTTGACGCGCCTGCAGCATGAGCAGCAAGCCCAGCACCAGAGCCGTCAGGTGCAGCAAGGTCCAGACCGGGCGAATGGCCGCTGACTGCGTGGTCAACCAACCCAAGCCCTGCACACTGGCCGCGGCCACGGCACCCAGCAGCGCATAGCCGCCCAAGCGGCCCAACTGAAACGCCAGCAGGGCCTGTGCCCGCCGTTCACCCGCCGCCTGGCCCAGACCCGCGCAGGCCGCGCCGCACATGGCCACGCAGTGCGGGCCACCCAGCACCCCCATCATCAAGGCCGTGATGGCCAAAGAACTTTGCATGGCTTTTTCGCTTGAATGTCAAGAGTTGCATTGTCGGCGATGGGGGCCGGCCTCGATGCAGAACGCCTCCGATGCGACCCAACCCATGTGCGCAGGGCATCAAATGATTTTGGAAAAGCGTGAGCGGTTGCGGTCGGCTTGCACATAACGGTCAAACACCATGGCCACGCCGCGCACAAAGAACCAGCCCATGGCGGTGACCTGAATGCCGCTCTCACTCAGCTGCACCAAGCCTTGCGCCTGCATCGCTTCAAGCTGGGTCAGCTCTTGGGCAAACAAGGTCTTGAAGTCAACCAGCCAAGCCAGGTTGATGGCCTCGTATTGCAGATGCCCTTGGCACATGAGCGCCATGATGACCGAGCGGCGGATCAGGTCGTCACGCGTGAGCGCCAAGCCGCGCACCACCGGCAAATGGCCTTGGTCAAGCAGATCGACGTACGCCTCCATCGTCTTGGCGTTCTGGCTGTAGGTCGAGCCAATGCGGCCAATCGAGGAGACACCCAGCGCAATCAGATCGCAATCGGCCTGCGTGCTGTAGCCCTGGAAGTTGCGGTGCAAACGCCCCTGCCGCTTGGCCACAGCCAAAGCGTCATCGGGCAAGGCAAAGTGGTCCATGCCGATGTAGACATAGCCCGCCTCAGTCAGGGCATCCAGCGAGCGCGAGAGCATGGCCACCTTGGCTGCCCCCGCAGGCAGATCTTCCACATGGATGCGCCGCTGCGGCTTGAAGCGTTCAGGCAAATGCGCATAGGCATACAGGGCAATGCGGTCCGGGCGCAGTCGGTTGACTTGCGCCAAGGTGCGGTCAAAAGATTCCGGCGTTTGCAGGGGCAAGCCATAGATCAAATCGACGTTGACCGACTCAAAACCCAATCGGCGGGACGCCTCGACCAAGGCAAACACCTGGTCTGCAGGCTGGATGCGGTGCACGACTTTTTGCACCGCAGGGTCAAAGTCTTGCACGCCAAAACTCAGGCGGTTGAAACCCAATTCGGCCAGCACCGCCAGCCGTTGCTCGTCGACGGTGCGGGGATCCACTTCCACCGAATATTCACCACCCGGCACGAATTTGAAGTGTTCGCGCAGCAAGGCCATGAGTTGCCGCAACTCCTCATCGCTCATGAAGGTGGGCGTGCCGCCGCCCAGATGCAACTGGCTGACGGCTTGTCCGCGCCCCAAATGGCGGGTGTGCAACTCGACCTCTTTGCGCAGGTAGCGCAAATATTCCGCAGCCCGCTCTTTGTGTTGGGTGATGATTTTGTTGCAGGCGCAGTAGTAGCACAGCGATTCGCAAAACGGGATGTGCACATACAGCGACAGCGGTGGCTGCTTGCCCAGCGTGCCCGATTGGCGCTGCTGCAGCGCCTGCACGTAATCGGCCTCGCCAAAGGCTTCAACAAAACGGTCGGCTGTGGGGTACGAGGTGTAGCGCGGGCCGGGCACATCAAAGCGTGCGAGCAACTCAGGCGTGATGACGGACATGTGTCTGCCCCTTAATTCGAATGTGGTCAAAACAAGACCACACTTTGCCCGTTCGCATCAGCCAGTTTGTTGACTCAGGTCAAACCCTTTACTGGTTTTTGGGGATTTCCAACAAAGACAGGGTATACCCGCGAATTTGGCGCAATTTTCGTTATAAGCTCAAGTCTTGATCCAAGGCAAATCCATTGCACAACCAAGAGATAAACCATGAATCCCCAAGCCATCAAAGTCGCCTGTTCCAACTGCAACCTGCGCGAGTTGTGCATGCCCATGGGCCTGAGCGACCAGGACCTGAACCGCCTCGATGACCTCGTGGCGGTTCGCCGAAAAATCAAACGCGGCGACACCCTGTTCACCAACGGCGAAAAATTCACTTCGCTGTACGCCATCCGCACCGGCTTCTTCAAGACCTGTCTGGCCACCGAAGACGGGCGCGACCAGGTCACGGGTTTTCAGATGGCGGGCGAAATCATTGGCCTGGACGGCATCGTGAACGACCAGCACAGCTGCGATGCGGTGGCGCTGGAAGATGCCGAGGTCTGTGTCATGCCCTTTGACCGGATCGAGGAAATTTCGCGCGAAGTCACCGCTTTGCAACACCATGTGCACAAGATCATGAGCCGCGAAATCGTGCGCGAGCACGGCGTGATGCTGCTGCTGGGCAGCATGCGGGCCGAAGAGCGTTTGGCCGCCTTTTTGCTGAACCTGGTGCAGCGCCTGAATGCGCGGGGATTTTCCCAATCCGAGCTGGTCTTGCGCATGACGCGCGAAGAGATTGGCAGCTACCTGGGCCTCAAGCTGGAGACCGTCAGCCGCACTTTCTCCAAGTTCGTCGAAGATGGGACCCTGGAAGTCAAGCAACGCCATGTTCGAATTTTGGACACCGAAGGCCTGCAGCGCCTGGTCAACAACCCCGCACATTGCCACTGAGCCCTGAGCTGCGGCACTGATCAGGTGGTTCGGTGCTTTCAGCGGTTCACTTCTGCCGAGGGCAGCCCCAGCAGGGTGGTCAACGCACTGGACAACATGGCCAAGACCCAGAAAGCAAAAAAGGCCAGCGTGTAAACCGCTTGCCTGGACAGGTCCAGGTATTGCCCGAACCCGTGCAGGTCTTGCGGGTCAACAAAAGCGAACACCAGCATTTCCAAAAGACCCGCGACCAAAAAGGCCGGCCAAGCGATCCACATCCAGCGTTGAGCGAGCATGGTGTCTCCCTTGAGGGTCAGGGTTTGGTGGGCTCAGCAGCAGGCGCTTGCAATGCAGCGGGCAACTCGCCCGTGGCCGCATGGTTGCGCCCTTGCATGGCGGGCACATGGGTGATGCCTTGTCGCTCTTGCACGGCGGTGCGCGGCGTGACTTGGAGCACCGGGTCCGGGTTGGTCACGGCAATGTAGAGCGTGGTGAAACCGGCCACCACCACCACGGCGGGGCCACCAAAGACCATCCACACCAAACCAAAACGCCACCAGGGCTGACCCTCTTGTTGGACACTGCGTACATTGTTCATGGCTGTCTTTCAAAAATAGCGGTCACTCAGCGAGGGACCAGAAACACGGTTTTTTCGCTCAGCCGACCCACCGATTGGCCATCAGGCGAGCGGGACTCGATGCGGAAATGGATCGGGTGCGACCCTGCAGGCGCTGCGTCATAGGGCACTTGCAAGCGCACGGACACCCAACGCGACTCGGTGGCACCCACCTCCACCAGCGGCTCGGTGGCCTGGCTCAGGCCCGGCAGGCCATCGACTTCCAACTGGAAACTCAAGGTCTGCTCAGCGGCATTCATGATTTGCAATCGGTAGACGTTTTCAATTTTGCCCCCCGCCACAATGCGGGCCATGGTGGCGCGGTCGCGCACGATGTCCACCTTGAACGGCTCGCGCAGCCACAGCGACACGCCAACGCCAATGATGATGGCCCACAGCACAGCGGTGTAGACCAAAACACGCGGGCGGAAAATGCGGCGCACGGTTTGCGCCCAGCTCCAGCCCTTGTCCATGGCGTTTTGCGTGGAGAACTTGATCAGGCCGCGCTCGTATCCCACCTTGTCCATCACGTTGTCGCACACGTCCACACAGGCCCCGCAGCCAATGCACTCGTACTGCAAGCCTTGGCGGATGTCGATGCCGGTGGGGCAGACCTGCACACACAAGGTGCAGTCCACACAAGCGCCCAGCCCCAGGGCTTTGGGGTCTGATTTTTTGGAGCGGGCACCCCGTGGCTCACCACGCGCTTCGTCGTAGGTGACGATCAAGGTGTCCTTGTCGAACATGGCGCTTTGAAAACGCGCATAGGGGCACATGTATTTGCACACCTGCTCGCGCATGAAGCCCGCGTTGCCGTAGGTGGCCAAGCTGTAAAACAGAATCCAGAAAATTTCCCAGGGGCCAAAACCCAGTGACAGGATCGAAGCCGTCAACTCGCGAATCGGCGTGAAGTAGCCGACAAAGCTGAACCCTGTCCAGAGCGACAACACGATCCAAGCCAGTTGCTTGCCGGTTTTGCGCCAGGCCTTGTTGATGCTCAAAGGCGCGGCATCGAGTCGCATGCGCGCGGAACGGTCGCCTTCAAACTGGCGCTCGATCCACAAGAAAATTTCGGTGTACACCGTTTGCGGGCAAGCAAAGCCGCACCACAAGCGCCCGGCGACTGCCGTGAACAAAAACAGTGACAGCGCCGAGATGACCAGCAAAGCCGTCAGGTAAATGAAGTCCTGTGGGTACAACACCAGGCCGAAGATGTAGAAACGGCGAGCGCCCAAGTCGAACAGCACCGCCTGGCGCTGCCCCCACTCCAGCCAAGGCAGTCCGTAAAAAACCAGCTGTGTGATCACCACCATCAGCCAACGCCATTGGGCGAACACGCCCTGAACACTGCGGGGGTAGATTTTTTGGTGTGCCTGGTACAGCGGCACCAATTCCACATCGCCCTCGGCGGGCACGGGGGTAATCGGAATCACGCTGCGAGAGAGGCGATCTTCAGGGGCAGACAAAATACAGGCCTTGGTTCAAATGCTGCACCAGGTCCAGCCTGATGCAGGGGGTTCAGATCACTTGGCCGGGCTCACTTGTGCGCTGGCCACAGCGTTGTTGGACAAGCCCCAGACATAAGAAGCCAAGACATGGATCTGGCCTTCCGTCAACTTGGCAGCCTGTGCGGGCATCTGGTTGACCTTGCCGTTGTTGAT
>NZ_JBILQU010000011.1:0-45194 GCF_044373035.1 Limnohabitans sp.
CCCAGCTTTGGCTTTTTTGCCAGGCCGCGACCCGGCCCCACTCGAGGGCCGCGCTTCGCGCCGGCCTCAGGCACCCACTTCAGGCCTGTGCCGACGCGCCAGCTTGTCGGCGCTGCTCTTGTCGCCTTGGCTGATGCCCAGTGTTTGGGCCCAGGCCGTGGGGCCGGTTCCGTCTGGGGAGCCGAGTGGCGTTCAGCTGGCCATGCCCTGGCCCCCAGGGCGTTCGCCACAAGGGTTTTCAGTGAGTGAAAAATTCGACGGCGTTCGGGCCGTCTGGGATGGGCAGGTCTTGCGTTTTCGCAGTGGCCGGGTGATTGCGGCCCCGGTTTGGTTTTTGTCGGCGCTGCCCCGGGTCGCGCTCGACGGCGAGTTGTGGATGGCCCGTGGGGCGTTTGACCGGCTGTCTGGCGCAGTGCGGCAAGCCGAGCCCGATGACGAGGCCTGGCGGGCGGTGAAGTACCTGGTGTTTGACGCGCCAGGCCACGCCGCACCGTTTGCACAGCGGGTGGCATTTATGCAGTCGACCTTGGCTCAGGCGCAGCAGCCCTGGCTGATGCCGGTCGCGCAGCTTGAGGTGAACGACGCCCGCGCTTTGCAAGCGCTTTTGCAGGAGACGGTGCGCCAAGGCGGCGAGGGGCTGATGCTGCACCGCGCCGATGCCCTGTGGCAGCCCGGCCGCAGCGATGCACTGTTCAAGCTCAAACCCGAACAGGACGAGGAGGGGCTCGTGGTGGGCCACCAGCCGGGTAAAGGGCGTTTGCTGGGCATGACCGGGGCTTTGCTGGTGCAAATGCCGTCGGGCCAGCGCTTTGCCTTGGGCTCGGGCCTGAGCGATTCCCAGCGCCGCAACCCTCCGCCCGTGGGGGCTTGGGTCACTTACCGATACCGTGACCGCACGCCTTGGGGCCTGCCGCGTTTTGCGTCTTTTCTGCGGGTGCGCGAGGCGGAGTGAGTCATCAAGGGTATTCGGAATGTATAAAAAACTTGCAACCTTCATTTAATGTGCATACAATAAGAGGACACACATTAGATTCGATCCAGCCAAAAACGGCTCCAACATAGCGAGCCGTGGTTTGTCGTTTGAGCTCGTCGAGCTGTCGGAGTGGGCCACTGCACTGATGGAGGAGGACACCCGCAAAGCGTATGGAGAGCGGCGATTTCAGGTGCTGGGGTACATCGGGGAACGCTTGCACGCCATGGTCTTCACGCCGCGCGAAGGCAAGGTGCATGTCATCAGCCTGCGCAAGGCCAATTCGAGAGAGGTCAAGAAATATGCCAAAACGCCCAAATTCAGAACTGATTGATTCCGACAACCCGGAATGGACGGATGCAGACTTTGCCCTAGCCCGCCCTGCATCTGAGGTGTTGCCCGAGCTGTTTGGACCCCAGGCCGCACAGACGATGCTCAAGCCACGAGGGCGTCCAAGGGCTGAGGTTGTCAAAGAACGCATCACCATCCGCTTTGATGCCGATGTACTGGAAGCTTTCCGGTCCACCGGCAAGGGTTGGCAGACCCGAATGAATGACGCCATGCGTGACTGGGTGCGAGCCCAATCCACGCTGTAGTTCGCAGATTTGCCAACACGAAGTTTTGAGAAAAAAACCCCTTTCGGGGCCTTGTTCTTGCATGGCTCATTCAAACGATTATGGTGTTGAGCCGCAAGACGAAAGGGCGGCGCGTTTCGGCCTCAGAGGCGCTTGGCTTTGCCACATCGCCCGACCCGCGCCGCCCTCCCGCCTGGCCGGGGTTCGTTGATCGGATCAGGCGAACACGCCCGCCGTCTCCTGCATGCGGGCCGACACTTCGCCCAGTTGGTGCAAGGTGTCGCCAAACGTCATGTCCAACTGAGTCAATTTCTTGAAGTAATGGCTCACGATGTACTCGTCCGTCACCGCAATGCCGCCGTGCAACTGCACCGACTGCTGGCCGATGAAA
Source organism: Limnohabitans sp. (assembly GCF_044373035.1). Classification (GTDB taxonomy): domain Bacteria; phylum Pseudomonadota; class Gammaproteobacteria; order Burkholderiales; family Burkholderiaceae_C; genus Limnohabitans_A. Next base: position 1,937 of record NZ_JBILQU010000011.1, read on the forward strand.
CGCATGGAGGTGCCGAGCTGGTACTTGGCACGCGCCATGGCGCGGCGGCGTTCTTCGGCCGGGGCGTGCAATTTCAGGCTGGCGTAGTAGCTCATCGAGCGGCCCAGCTCCAGCTGCATCTTCATGTCGGCCACGCGGTGGCGCAGGGCCTGAAAGCTGGCAATGGCCACACCGAATTGCTTGCGGGTGTTCATGTAGTCCACGGTGATGGCCAAGGTCTTGTCCATCACGCCCACGGCTTCGGCGCAGCTGCAGGCGATGCCGATGTCCACCGCTTCCTCAAGAGCCGACAGGCCGTTCAGGGTGATGAGCTGGGCAGAGGCTTGGCTCAAGACCACTTCGGCGGCGCGTGAGCCGTCTTGCGTCAGGTAACCCTGGGTGCTCACACCGCTGGCGGTGCGCTCGACCAAGAACAAGGCCAAAGCGCCCTTGGCCATGGCGGGAACGATGAAGGCATCGGCCTGGTCGCCCACGGCCACCACGCTCTTGGTGCCGCTCACAGTCCAGGCGTCACCCGATTCAGAGGCCACAGCGGCGCAGCGGCTCAGTTGGTAGCGCGCAGCGCGCTCTTGATGCGCCAGCACCACAATGGCTTCGCCTGTCGCCATGCGTGGCAGCCAGGCCGCTTGCAGGGCAGCAGGGGCGTGGGTTTGCAGGGTGGCGCTGGCGATCAGGGTTTGGGTCAGGGGTTCGAGCACGATGCCGCGCCCCAACTCTTCCATGGCCACCATGGCTTCGGTCGGGCCCATGCCCATACCGCCGTGTTCTTCGCTCACATACAAGCCCGTCAGGCCCAGTTCGGCCAGCTCGGTGTAAGCGGCGCGGTCAAAGCCTCCGGCCGCCACGATGGCGCGGCGGCGGTCAAAGTCGTATCCCTTGTCCACCCATTTGCGCACCGCGTCACGCAGTTGTTCTTGGTCGTCAGAAAAATCGAAATCCATGTGCTTGTCTCCTTAACCCAGAACTGTCTGGGCGACGATGTTGCGTTGCACTTCGTTGCTGCCGCCATAAATGGTGGTCTTGCGCATGTTGAAGTAATTGGCGGCCAGGGGCGCATTGGCCAGGGTGCCGCCGGGGAAGTTGCCTTGCCAGCCCGCTTCCATGGCTTCAAAGATGCAGGGCACGGCAAAAGGCCCGGCCGCTTGCATCATCAGCTCGGTGTAGCGCTGCTGGATTTCGCTGCCCTTGATTTTGAGCAGACCGGCAATGTCGAGTGAGTTCTTGCCGGACTTTTCGGCCGACAAGACACGCAACACCAACATTTCGAGTGCCACGATGTCGACTTCGAGCTTGGCGATTTCATCGCGGAAGCGCAGGTCGTCGTAGACGCCTTCGGCTTTGGCGATGCGCTTCAAGCGCTCGAGCTCGCGCTTGGCGCGGTTCACGTCGGCGATGTTGGTGCGCTCGTGGGCCAGCAGGTGCTTGGCGTAGTTCCAGCCCTTGTTTTCTTCGCCCACCAGGTTTTCCACCGGCACTTCGACGTTGTCAAACCAGACTTCATTGACCTCGCATTCGCCATCGAGCAGCTTGATGGGGCGCACGGTGATGCCGGGCGATTTCATGTCGATCAACAAAAAGGAAATGCCGGTTTGGGGCTTGCCTTCAGTGCTGGTGCGCACCAGGCAGAAAATCCACTCGCCGTACTGGCCCAGGGTGGTCCAGGTTTTTTGGCCATTCACGATGTATTTGTCGCCTTGGCGCTCGGCGCGGGTTTTCAGCGAGGCCAGGTCCGAGCCGGATCCCGGCTCGCTGTAGCCCTGGCTCCACCAGACTTCGCCGCTGGCGATGCCGGGCAAAAAGCGCTGCTGCTGCTCGGCGTTGCCAAAGGCCATGATGACTGGGGCCACCATCACGGGGCCAAAAGGCACCACTCGGGGAGCACCGGCCAAGGCGCACTCTTCTTCAAACAGGTGCTTTTGGATGGCGGACCAGCCGGGGCCGCCAAACTGTGTGGGCCAGCCCCAACCGAGCCATCCCTTTTTGCCCAGAATTTTGGACCAGGCCTGCATGTCATCACGCGTCAGGCGCATCGCGTTGTGGACTTTGTGGGACAACTCGGGGGGCAAGTTTGCCTTGACCCAGGTGCGGATCTCGTCGCGGAACGCGAGTTCTTCAGGTGTGAATGCCAAATCCATGGAGGTTTTCTTTCAAAATCAAACGACCGTGCTTTTTATCATGCGCAGCGCTTTCCGGCCTGTCCTTGGTGCGACAAAAAGCATTCGACCTTGGGCGCGCAGGGATAATCCACAGCGTCATGAAAAACATCGTTATTTTGATTTCCGGCGCAGGCTCCAACATGGCGGCCATCGTGCGCGCCGCCCAGCAAGCGCAGTGGGCGCAGCGGCTGAGCGTGCGTGTCGCGGCCGTGATCAGCAACAAGGCTGATGCCTCTGGCCTGGCTTGGGCCCAAGCCCAGGGCATTGCCACGGTGGTGCTCAACCATCAAGGCTTTGCCAGCCGAGAAGCATTTGACACCGCCCTGATGGCCGAGATCGACCGTTTTGCCCCAAATTTGCTGGTGTTGGCGGGTTTCATGCGCATCCTCACGCCGGGTTTTGTGGCGCATTACGCCGGGCGCTTGCTCAACATTCACCCGTCCTTGTTGCCCGCTTTTCCGGGGCTGAACACCCACCAGCGCGCCATCGATGCTGGTTGCCAATTTGCCGGGGCCACGGTGCACCAGGTCACGTCCGATCTGGACCACGGCCCCATTCTGGCGCAAGCGGTGGTGCCGGTGCTGCCCAGTGACACTGCTGAAGACTTGGCTGCACGGGTGCTCACGCAAGAGCACCTGATTTACCCACGCGCCGTGGCCGCATTTTTTAATCCCCAATGCGCGCAAAGCGTGGTTGAAGCTGGCCGTTGAATTCGGCCACTTCGGCAAACATGGCGGCGGGGCGTACCCACAGGCCTTGCTCGCCATACAGGGCCTGGTAAAGCGTCATGGGCTGCAAGTCTTCGCTGTGGCGCACGGTGCCCAGCACGCGGTATTGACCCCCCTTGTAGTGTTGGTAGAGCCCTTTGGGCGTTTCGATCATCGGTGGCAGTGGTTCTGACATGTCTTTCCTGATGTGTGTCTGTCACAAGGGTTGGGGATGGGACAATGCACCTCTATGCATCCCAAAGCCCTTTTAGACGCCTGCGCCGATTTGGTCAGGCTGGTCCTCCAATTTGAACATCCCGCCGACGCTGTCGTGTCGCGCTTTTTTCGTGAACACCGTGCCCTGGGGCCCCGCGAACGCGCCACCTTGGCTGAAACCGCCTTTGCCGTGTTGCGCAAAAAGCTGTTGTATGAGCAACTGGCCCGTTCGGGCTCGGGAGCCAAGGAGCGCAAGCTGGCCATTTTGGGGTTTTGGGGCCCGCGCGATTTTCTGGCTTCGGCGCTCAATGACACCGAAAAGCAGTGGTTGGCCACTTGCGATGCGATTCCCGCTGACGCGCTGATGGCCCCGCACCGCCACAATTTGCCCGAGTGGATGGCGCAAGCCCTGCAGGCCCAATTGGGCAACGACTTCTGGGCGCTGGCCGAACACCTGCAGCAACCGGGCACGCTGGACTTGCGCGTGAACACCTTCCAGGCCAAGCGCAGCGAGATCCAAAAAGAGCTGGCGCAAGCAGGCATTGCCGCCGAACCCACGCCGTATTCGCCTTGGGGTCTGCGCTTGCAAGGCAAGCCTGCCCTGCAAAAAACCGATGCGTTCACGCGGGGCGCCATCGAAGTGCAAGACGAAGGTTCGCAGCTTTTGGCCTTGCTGGTGGACGCCCACAGGGGCGAGATGGTGGTGGACTTTTGTGCCGGTGCAGGTGGCAAGACGCTGGCGCTGGGCGCGGCCATGCGCAGCACGGGCCGCTTGTACGCCTTTGACGTGTCGGGCCACCGCCTGGATGCGCTCAAACCTCGCATGGCACGCAGCGGCTTGTCGAATGTGCACCCGGCGGCCATTGCCCATGAGCGCGATGACCGCGTCAAGCGCCTGGCGGGCAAGATCGACCGCGTGCTGGTCGATGCCCCTTGCTCGGGCCTGGGCACCTTGCGCCGCAACCCCGACTTGAAATGGCGGCAAAAGCCCCAAGCTGTTCTGGAGTTGACCGAGAAGCAACAAGCCATCTTGCAAAGTGCCTCACGCATGGTCAAGTCGGGCGGCCGCTTGGTGTATGCCACTTGCAGCATGTTGCCCGAAGAAAACGAGCTGATCGCGCAAGCCTTCAGCGCTGCCAACCCCGACTTTGTTCCCCTCAATGTGGCCCAAGAACTTGAACGGCTCAAGGTGCCCGCCGCCGCCAGCTTGTGTTCCCCGGCACTTTCGGTTGATGAGTCGACGAATGAGCAATCTGGCGGTACATTTCTGCGCTTGTGGCCTCACCGCCATGCCACAGATGGTTTTTTTGCAGCAGCTTGGGTTAAAAAGTAAACATTTAAGACCTCATGGATTCCTGATGCTTTGAAACTGCTGTCCTTTTGGCGGCGGTAAACTTAAAATCAATGAATGGCCTGAAATCCGGGCTACAGTAGAAAGACAGACTCATGTTCTTGCCTGATTGGGCTTTTTGGGATGCGGTGATTCACTGGATGGGCCATGGCCTGTTCGATCTGGCCTGGTGGCAAATGGTGCTGATCACCTTGGCCCTGACCCACATCACCATAGCCAGCGTCACCATTTTTCTGCACCGTCACCAGGCGCACCGCGCTTTGGACCTGCACGCCATTCCCTCGCACTTCTTTCGTTTCTGGCTGTGGCTGACCACTGGCCAGGTGACCAAGGAGTGGGCCGCTATCCACCGCAAACACCACGCCAAGTGCGAGCAAGCTGAAGACCCGCACAGCCCGCATGTGCACGGCATCAAAACCGTTTTGTTCAAGGGTGCCGAGCTGTACCGCCAGGAGTCCAAAAACAAGGAAACCCTGCAGCGCTATGGTCACGGCACGCCCGACGACTGGATCGAGCACAATCTCTACACCCGCTTTTCCTGGCAAGGTGTGGCCTTGATGCTGATCATTGACGTGGCGCTCTTTGGCTTTTTGGGCCTGACGGTCTGGGCGGTTCAAATGGCCTGGATTCCCGCCACTGCCGCTGGCATCATCAACGGTGCAGCCCACTACTGGGGTTACCGCAACTTTGAGGCGCACGACGCCAGCACCAACATCTCGCCATGGGGCATCCTGATCGGTGGCGAAGAGTTGCACAACAACCACCACACTTACCCCACGTCGGCCAAGTTGTCGGTCAAGCCTTACGAGTTCGACATCGGCTGGTTGTACATCCGAACACTCGAAACCCTGGGGCTGGCCACCGTCAAAAAGACACCTCCGCGCTTGGCTTACGGTGACATTCGCCCTGTGGCCGATGAAAAGACCCTGGAAGCGCTGATCGCCAACCGCTACGAAGTCATGGCTGGTTATGCACGCCATGTACGGCTCATGATGCAAGAGGAAGCGAGCAAACTCAAACTCGATGCCGACGCTGTGCAAACGGCCAAGCGCTGGTTGCACCGTGACGCTTCCAAAGTACCAGCCGCTGCTCAGGCCCAACTGAAGCTGGCCCGTGCGGCCAGTCCGGCGTTGGACAAGATGGTGCAAATGCGCGAAGAATTGAGCCAGATTTGGCTCAACACCTCGCATTCGCGCGAACAACTGGCGGCAGATCTGCAGGCTTGGTGCCGCAGTGCCGAAGAAAGTGGTATCGCCGCTTTGCGCGATTTTTCGGTCAAATTGCGCGCGGTGCGTCAAACAGCTTGAGGCGTTGAAAATACCATGACAAAGGACCTTCGGGTCCTTTTTTACTGGGGCGGATCATGTCACCCTGAGTTTGTTCCGAGGCCCAGCTCGCCGCCCTTTCCGGCAAGAAAAAACCCGCCAGAGGCGGGTTTTTGGTTGGAAGGCTCAGGCCGAATCACTTCAGCTTGATTTCCTTGTATTCAACGTGCTTGCGAGCTTTGGGATCGAACTTCATGATCGACATTTTCTCGGGCATGGTTTTCTTGTTTTTGCTGGTCGTGTAGAAGTGACCCGTGCCTGCTGTGGATTCCAGCTTGATTTTTTCGCGTCCGCCTTTGGTTGCCATGGTAGATGACTCCTAATGTTCTGGGTTTAGGCTTGACCGCGTGAGCGCAGGTCTGCGAGCACGGCATCAATACCATTTTTGTCGATCAGGCGCAGAGCGGCGCTGGAAACGCGCAAACGCACCCAACGGTTTTCTGTTTCAACCCAGAAACGACGGTATTGCAGGTTCGGCAGGAACCGGCGCTTGGTTTTGTTGTTGGCGTGGGAAACGTTGTTTCCCGTCATTGGGCCTTTGCCCGTTACTTCGCAAACGCGTGCCATGTGGACACTCCGATACTTTTCAAACAGCCGGTGCCGATGGGTCTCGTGCAGATCTGCACGGGGCCTGGCGCTCCAGCCTCACCTCGCCAAGATGGGTGGCGGTATCCCAGATTGCTGTCTCTGTGACCCCGAATGACAATCCGGGCAGTTCCAGCAAAGCCTTGAATTATAGCCAGAAACCGGGGAGTTTGGACTCTGTGGACGGTCTTTTGTTAAAAAATTCAGGGTGGTTTGAGCTTTGGTGGTGAGGCGCTGCGGGTGCCTGCCGGGGTTCAGAGGCGCTTCGCTTTGCCACATCACCCCGGCAGGCACACGCAGCGCCATGGGGGAGGCTCGCTGATGGCGCACAAACGCCATTTGGCCTGCTGAGCTGCGGCCAAATGGCAGGGCTTCAACCGTTGTTCTGTTCCAAAAAGCGCTGGGCATCAAGCGCTGCCATGCAGCCCGTGCCCGCGCTGGTGATGGCTTGGCGGTACACATGGTCTTGCACGTCGCCTGCAGCGAACACGCCGTGCACCGAAGTTTGGGTGGCAAAGCCCTTCAGGCCGCTTTGGGTCACGATGTAGCCGTTTTCCAGTTCCAGCTGGCCTTGGAAGATGTCGGTGTTGGGAGAGTGGCCAATCGCGATGAAGCAGCCTTTGAGTTCCACGTCTTCCAAACTGCCGTCTTTGGTGCTTTTCAAGCGCACGCCGGTCACGCCGGTGTTGTCACCCAGCACCTCTTCCAGGGTTTGGAAGGTTTTCAGCACGATCTTGCCAGCGGCCACTTTGTCCATCAGCTTGTCCACCAGAATGGGTTCGGCCTTGAACTTGTCGCGGCGGTGGATCAGATAGACCTTGCTGGCGATGTTGGAGAGGTACAGGGCTTCTTCAACGGCCGTGTTGCCGCCGCCCACCACGCAGCACAGCTGGTCGCGGTAGAAAAAGCCGTCGCAGGTGGCGCAGCCGCTCACGCCGCGGCCCATGAAGGCAGTCTCTGACGGCAGGCCCAGGTATTTGGCCGAAGCGCCGGTGGCGATGATCAGGCTGTCGCAGGTGTAAGTGCCACTGTCGCCGATCAGGGTGAAGGGACGCTGCTCGAGCTTGACGGTGTGGATGTGGTCAAAAATGATTTGGGTGTTGAAACGCTCGGCATGCTCCTGGAAACGTTGCATCAGGTCCGGGCCTTGCACGCCGTGCACGTCAGCGGGCCAGTTGTCCACTTCGGTGGTGGTCATGAGCTGGCCGCCTTGCGCCATGCCGGTGATCAAGACGGGTTTGAGGTTGGCGCGTGCGGCGTAAACGGCGGCGCTGTATCCGGCGGGGCCAGAGCCGAGAATGAGAACGTGTGCGTGTTGGGTTGGGGTCGACATGAAAAGGGCCATCTGGTAAAAAGACAAAGCGGTGCGAAAAATTACACCAACCCCCATTGTAAGAAACACGCCAACGCATTGGGCTTTAAGGCTTTGCGGCGGCTTTGTCGGTCGTGGGACAGCACCCCTGGCAAAAGGGTGCAAGCCGATGCGCCGGGGCTGGCCTTGATCGGGTAAGCTTGAGTCTTCATTTATGACTTACTCACTGAACACCCTGACCCGAGATGGCCCTGACGCCGCCCCCGCTGCGCCAGTGACCTTGTGGTCACGTTTTGCCCAAGAAATCCTTTTGCTGCTGGGTGCCGGTCTGCTCCTCTTTTTGACTGCGGCTTTGTGGAGTTATCACCCGCAAGATCCGGCATGGTCCACTTCGGGCAGCAGCGCGGCCGTGCGCAATGGGGTGGGTCGCTGGGGGGCTTGGGTCGCGGATCTGGCTTATTTCATGTTCGGGTTTTCAGCTTGGTGGTGTGTGGTGGCGGGCTACCGGGCCTGGTTGGTGGCTTTGGCCCGATGGTTGCGCGGCGTTGACCCGCAGGATGATTTGGACAAGCCCTCGTGGCAGCGCAGTTTGTGGGTGTTTTGGCTGGGTTTGGCCGTGTTGCTCGTGGCCAGTTGCGGGCTGGAGTGGACGCGTTTGTACCGACTCGAAACCGGCTTGCCTGGGCACAGCGGCGGTGTGCTGGGTTATTGGGCTGGCGCGGTTGCTGAGCGTGGCTTGGGCTTCAACGGCTCAGCCCTTTTGGGCATTGTGCTGTCCTTGGTGGGCGTGGCCATGGTGTTCCGGTTTTCATGGGGTCAGTTGGCCGAAAAAATCGGTGCTCAGCTCGATGCTTTGATCCGGTCGCGGCATGAAAAGCGCGAGATCGAAGAAGACATGGCCTTGGGCCAACAGGCTTTGCGCGAGCGCCAACAGGCCTTATCGCCCCTGGCCATCGATCCGGAGTGGGATGTGAACCTGCCTGGTCTTGTTTCGCCAGAGGGTCAGTTGGATTTGCCTGCTGTGTCCATTCCTGTGACCAAGGCTGTGCCAAGGGTCATTGAGTCCCCCGTGATGGATGTGCCGCGCAGCGACCGCGTGGTCAAGGAGCGACAAAAACCGCTCTTCAACGAACTGCCCGACAGCAAGCTGCCTCAGGTGGATTTGCTCGACAGCCTGTCCATTCGGCAAGAAACCGTCTCACCGGATACGCTGGAAATGACCAGCCGTCTGATCGAGAAAAAGCTCAAGGATTTTGGTGTCGAGGTGCGTGTGGTGGCTGCAGCCCCCGGTCCGGTGATCACGCGTTACGAAATCGAACCGGCGACCGGCGTCAAGGGCTCCCAGGTGGTGAACTTGGCCAAAGACCTGGCGCGTTCGCTCAGTCTGGTGTCGATCCGGGTGATCGAGACGATTCCGGGTAAGAACTTCATGGCACTGGAGTTGCCCAACGCCAAGCGCCAGTCGATCAAACTCAGCGAGATTCTGGGCTCGCAGGTCTATAACGAAGCCAAGTCCATGTTGACCATGGGTCTGGGCAAGGACATCATCGGCAACCCGGTGGTGGCCGATCTGGCCAAGATGCCGCATGTGCTGGTGGCGGGCACCACGGGTTCGGGCAAGTCGGTCGGTATCAACGCCATGATCCTGTCGCTGCTGTACAAGGCCGAAGCGCGTGATGTGCGCCTCTTGATGATCGACCCCAAGATGCTGGAGATGTCGGTTTATGAAGGCATTCCACACCTGCTGGCCCCGGTGGTGACCGACATGCGCCAAGCTGCCAATGGTCTGAACTGGTGTGTGGGCGAGATGGAAAAGCGCTACAAGTTGATGAGCAAAATGGGCGTGCGCAATCTGGCCGGTTACAACCAGAAAATTGACGATGCCACAGCCCGCGAAGAGTTCATCTACAACCCCTTCAGCCTCACGCCGGACGATCCCGAACCGCTCAAGCGCCTTCCGCACATCGTGGTGGTGATCGACGAGTTGGCCGACCTGATGATGGTGGTGGGCAAGAAGATCGAAGAGCTGATTGCCCGCCTGGCCCAGAAGGCCCGTGCGGCCGGCATCCATTTGATTTTGGCCACGCAGCGCCCCAGCGTGGACGTGATCACCGGTCTCATCAAGGCCAACATTCCGACCCGCATTGCGTTCCAGGTCTCCAGCAAGATCGACAGCCGCACCATCCTGGACCAAATGGGGGCCGAAGCCCTTTTGGGCATGGGTGACATGTTGTACATGCCTTCGGGCACGGGCTTCCCGATCCGGGTGCACGGCGCTTTTGTGAGTGACGAGGAAGTGCACCGCGTGGTGAATTACCTCAAGAGCCAGGGTGAGCCCGATTACATCGAAGGCGTGCTCGAAGGAGGCACCACCGACGACGATGGCGGCATGCTGGCCGAGGGCGACAACTCAGAAAAAGACCCGATGTACGACCAAGCGGTGGAAGTGGTGCTGAAGAACCGCAAGGCCAGCATCTCATTGGTTCAGCGCCACCTCAAGATTGGCTACAACCGCGCTGCCCGTTTGGTGGAAGACATGGAAAAAGCCGGACTGGTCAGCGCCATGAGCGGCAGTGGCCAGCGTGAAATTTTGGTGCCCGCACGGGCAGAGTGAAGCGAATGAAAAACAATGTTGGACCGCGCCGCACGGTGCTGGGTTGGGGTGGCAGGGCTGTGTTGGCCGTTGCGGTGTGGGCCTTGGCCCTGCCCGCACAGGCCGACAGCGTGGACCTGCTGGCCCAGTTCATGAAGCAAGCACGCAGCGGCCGTGCCGACTTCACCCAGGTCGTCACTTCGCCAACCAGGGCGGGGCAGGTGGCGCGAACCAAGACATCGACGGGTCGGTTTGAATTTCAACGGCCAGGCAAGTTCCGCTTTGATTACCGCAAGCCCTTTTTGCAAACCTTGGTGGCCGATGGTCAGACCCTGTGGTTGCACGATGTGGACCTGAACCAGGTCACGGCGCGCCCACAGTCCCAGGTGTTGGGGGCCACACCGGCCGCGTTGCTGACAGCAGCTTCCGATTTGCAGGCCCTCAAAGCCGATTTCCAGTTCACCGCCGAGCCGGTCCAGGATGGCCTGCAATGGGTGCGCGCGACGCCCGTGCAGCGTGAGGGCCCGATCCGCTCGGTCATGGTCGGCTTGCGTGTCAGTGCTGCTGGGCCCGAGCTGGCGGTGTTGGACGTGCAAGACAGCCTCGGTCAGCGCTCTTTGCTGAGCTTTTCTGTCTTCGAACTCAACCCGGCTTTGCCCGCCAGTACCTTCGCCTTCAAGCCCCCGGCGGGTGCCGACGTGATCAAACCTTGAAGCGGGCTGGGCCCGTGGTTATGAAACCTGCTCCCATGTCGCCCCACGCCCCCCTGGCCGAGCGCTTGCGCCCGCGCCACTTGGGTGAGGTGATTGGCCAGCAGCATTTGTTGGGCGAAGGCATGGCCTTGCGCTTGGCGTTCGAGTCGGGCCAGCCGCACAGCTGCATTTTGTGGGGCCCGCCTGGCGTGGGCAAGACCACCATCGCCCGTTTGATGGCCGATGCGTTTGAGGCACAATTTTTGAGCATCAGTGCCGTGTTGGGGGGCATCAAAGACATCCGCGAAGCCGTAGAGAAAGCCGAAGCCGCCCGCACGGGCTTGGACCCCCAACGCACCATCATGTTTGTGGACGAGGTGCACCGCTTTAACAAAAGCCAGCAAGACGCTTTTTTGCCGCATGTCGAAAGTGGGCTGTTCACCTTCATTGGGGCCACCACCGAAAACCCGTCTTTTGAGGTCAACTCGGCCTTGCTTTCCCGTGCGGCTGTGTACGTGCTGCAGCCCCTTTCCGAGGACGACTTGCAGCACATCGTGGTGCGGGCCCGGGCCATCCAGGCCATTCCCGCCATCGAGCCAGAGGCACTGGCCCGCTTGCTGGCCTATGCCGATGGTGACGCCAGGCGTCTGCTCAACACCCTGGAGACGCTGGCCATGGCGGCCCAGCAAGAAAGCATCGACCCGGTGACCGACGCTTGGTTGCTGCGGGTGCTGGGCGAGCGCATGCGCCGCTACGACAAAGGCGGCGAGCAGTTCTACGACACCATCAGCGCGCTGCACAAATCGGTGCGGGGCTCAGACCCGGATGCCGCCCTGTATTGGTTCGTGCGCATGCTCGACGGGGGTGCGGATCCGCGCTACATGGCCCGCCGCCTGATCCGCATGGCCAGTGAAGACATTGGCTTGGCCGACCCGCGTGCCCTGCGCATGGCGCTGGACGCTGCCGACGTGTACGAACGACTGGGCAGCCCCGAGGGCGAGTTGACGCTGGCACAGTGTGTGATTTACTTGGCGGTGGCCCCCAAATCGAATGCCGCTTACAAAGCATTCAAGGAGGCCAAAGCCTGGGTCAAGCAAGATGGCACCCGCCCTGTGCCCATGCATTTGCGCAATGCGCCCACCCAACTCATGAAGCAGCTGGACTATGGCAAGGGCTATCGCTATGCGCATGACGAAGAAGATGGCTTTGCGGCGGGTGAGCGTTATTTGCCCGAGGGCATGCCCGAGCCCGGTTTTTATCGGCCTGTACGCAGGGGGCTAGAAATCAAAATTGCTGACAAACTGGAAGAATTGACAAAGAAAAATTCAGCCAAAGGGTAAGTCCCGACAGCAATGAGTACCGACGGGAACCTTTCTTTCACTACAATCCCGCCACCCCGCCCGGTATCGCATGAATCTGGCGGGGTTTTTGCTAGTGGTTTGGTGTGCCCACAAGGTGCGGCCTGATCTGAAAACAACAACCGAAGCGAAGAGCTGTTAAGCGCAGTTCAAAACACGGAGAAATCAATGGACGTCTTTCTGCAGCAGGTCATCAACGGCCTGGTCATGGGCAGCATGTACGCCTTGGTGGCCTTGGGCTACACCATGGTGTACGGCATCATCAACCTGATCAACTTTGCGCACGGAGAAGTGCTGATGGTGGGCGCTTTGACGAGCTGGTCTGCCATCGGCATGATGCAGGGCGCCATGCCCGGTGCTCCGGGTTGGGTCATATTGATTTTGGCCACCTTGATCGCTTGTGTGGTGGCGGTGGTGCTCAACTTCACCATTGAAAAAATCGCTTACCGACCTTTGCGCAACAGCCCCAAGCTGGCCCCCCTGATCACCGCCATTGGCATGAGCATCTTGCTGCAGACCTTGGCCATGATCATCTGGAAGCCCAATTACAAGGCTTACCCCACACTGCTGTCCAGCACGCCCATCAACATGGGTGGTGTGGTGATCACGCCCACACAAATCATGATTTTGGGCGTCACGGCCGTGTCCTTGGCCATCTTGATGTGGCTGGTCAATTACACCCGCTTAGGCCGCGCCATGCGCGCCACATCCGAGAACCCGCGTGTGGCCGCCTTGATGGGCGTCAAGCCTGACATGGTCATCTCGGCCACCTTTGTGATCGGTGCCGTGTTGGCCGCCATTGCCGGTGTGATGTACGCGTCAAACTACGGCACGGCGCAACACGCGATGGGCTTCTTGCCTGGCCTCAAAGCCTTCACAGCGGCGGTGTTTGGCGGCATTGGCAACCTGGCCGGAGCCGTCATTGGTGGTATTTTGCTGGGCCTGATCGAAGCCATTGGTTCGGGCTACATCGGTTACCTGACTGGGGGTGTGCTGGGCAGCCACTACACCGACATTTTTGCGTTCATTGTTTTGATCATCGTGTTGACCCTACGCCCCTCGGGCCTCATGGGTGAACGTGTGGCCGACCGCGCTTGATGGAGGTGAACATGAAAAACAACAAGACACTTCAGTACATCCTGATCGGCGCAGCGCTCATCGCCTTGCCCCTGATCCTGCAAATGTTTGGCAACGCTTGGGTGCGCATTGCCGACATGGCATTGCTCTACATCCTGCTGGCCATTGGGCTGAACATCGTGGTGGGCTACGCGGGTCTGCTTGACCTGGGTTATGTGGCTTTTTTCGCGGTGGGGGCTTACATGTACGGCCTGCTGTCGTCACCCCATCTGACCAACACCTTTGCGTGGATCGCTGCCGCCTACCCCACGGGTATGCACATGCCCATTTGGCTCATCTTGCCTGTGGCTGCCGCTTTGGCGGGTTTGTTCGGCATGCTGCTGGGGGCGCCCACGCTCAAATTGCGTGGCGACTATTTGGCCATCGTGACTTTGGGTTTTGGTGAAATCATCCGTGTGTTCATGAACAACTTGGACCACCCGGTCAACATCACCAATGGCCCCAAGGGCTTGTCCCAGATCGATCCCATTTCGATCTTTGGTGTGAACCTGGGTCAAAAACTGATGATTGGCGATTTTGAAATCGCCTCGGTTTCGCTTTACTACTACCTGTTCCTGAGCCTGGTGCTGGTGACGATTTTGATCTCGCACCGTCTGGAGGTGTCCCGCATTGGCCGTGCCTGGATGGCGATCCGTGAAGACGAAGTCGCTGCCAAAGCCATGGGGCTGAACACCCGCAACCTGAAGCTGCTGGCCTTTGGCATGGGCGCCACTTTTGGGGGTGTGTCAGGCGCGATGTTTGCTGGGTTCCAGGGCTTCATCTCGCCCGAGTCCTTCAGTTTGATGGAGTCGGTGATGATCGTGGCCATGGTGGTTTTGGGTGGGTTGGGCTATTTGCCCGGTGTGATTCTGGGGGCCATTTTGTTGTCGGCTTTGCCCGAAGTGCTGCGCTATGTGGCCGGCCCCTTGCAGGAGATGACCGGGGGGCGCCTCGACGCGGCCATCTTGCGCCAGTTGCTGGTGGCCCTGGCCATGATCGTGATCATGTTGATGCGGCCTCGCGGGCTGTGGCCTTCGCCTGAGCACGGCAAATCGCTCACGGCGAAATGAAGGAGCAGACCATGAATCCAACCGCCAACCAAGACACTGTTCTCAACGTCTCAGGCATCTCCAAAAAATTCGGCGGCCTGCAGGCCCTTTCTGACGTGGGCATCACCATCCAGCGCGGTCAGGTCTATGGCCTGATCGGTCCCAACGGTGCGGGCAAGACCACGTTTTTCAACGTCATCACCGGCCTGTACACCCCTGACAGCGGCACTTTTGAGCTGGCAGGCAAGCCCTACCAGCCCACAGCGGTGCACGAAGTGGCCAAGGCGGGCATTGCCCGTACGTTCCAGAACATCCGCTTGTTTGCCGAAATGACGGCCCTCGAAAACGTGATGGTGGGCCGCCATGTGCGCACCCATTCGGGTCTGCTGGGGGCGATTTTTCGCACGCCCGGCTTCAAGGCCGAAGAGGCTGCGATTGCCCAGCGTGCGCAAGAGCTGCTCGACTACGTGGGCATCGGCAAATACGCCGACTACAAAGCCCGCACGCTGTCATATGGTGACCAGCGTCGCCTGGAAATCGCCCGCGCCTTGGCCACTGATCCGCAGCTGATTGCCCTCGATGAGCCTGCAGCCGGTATGAACGCGACCGAGAAAATTCAGTTGCGCGAATTGATTGACCAGATCCGCAAAGACAACCGGACCATTTTGTTGATCGAACACGATGTGAAGCTGGTCATGGGCTTGTGTGACCGTGTCACGGTGCTCGACTACGGCAAGCAGATTGCCGAAGGCACGCCCGCCGATGTGCAGAAAAATGAAAAAGTGATTGAGGCCTATCTGGGCACGGGAGGGCACTGAGATGGCCAATGTTCTGTTGAAAGTCAAAGACCTGCAAGTCGGCTACGGCGGCATTCAGGCGGTCAAGGGCGTGAGCCTTGAGGTACGGGAAGGTGAACTCGTCTCATTGATCGGATCGAATGGCGCTGGCAAAACCACCACCATGAAAGCCATCACCGGTACCTTGCCCTTGCAAGCGGGTGACATCGAATACCTGGGCAAAAGCATCAAAGGCCAAGGCCCGTGGGATCTGGTCAAGCAAGGCCTGGCCATGGTGCCGGAAGGCCGCGGCGTGTTCACCCGCATGACCATCACCGAAAACCTGCAAATGGGCGCGTACATCCGCTCGGACAATGCTGGTATTGCCGACGACATCGAGAAGATGTTCACCATCTTTCCGCGGCTGCGTGAACGCAAAGACCAGCTGGCCGGCACCATGTCCGGTGGCGAGCAGCAAATGCTGGCCATGGGCCGTGCCCTGATGAGCCGCCCCAAGGTCTTGCTGCTGGACGAGCCGTCCATGGGCTTGTCGCCCATCATGGTCGACAAGATCTTTGAGGTGGTGCGCGATGTGTACGCCCAAGGCGTGACGGTGCTGCTGGTGGAGCAAAACGCCAGCCGTGCGCTGGCGATTGCCGATCGCGGTTATGTGATGGACTCGGGCCTCATCACCATGACGGGCGTGGGCAAAGACATGCTGGCAGACCCTAAAGTGCGCGCAGCCTATCTGGGCGAGTGATCAGTCCACCCGTGCACCGCTGGCCTTGACCACGCCTTCGTAACGGGTCAGTTCTGCTTTCATGAACGCACCAAACTGCTCTGGCGTGTTGCCCACGGGTTCGGCCATCAGTTGTGCAAAGCGTGTTTTGGTTTCTGGGGCTTGCAGCGCAGCCACAAACGCCTTGTTCAGGCGTTCCACCACATCGCGGGGCGTGGCCGCAGGAGCCACCAGACCCCACCAAGTGTCGATCGAAAAGTCTTTCAGGGTTTCGCTCATGCTCGCAATATCGGGCAGGGCATTGCTGCGCTGGGCAGTGGTGACGGCCAGGGCTTTGAGTCGGCCTGCCTTGATGTTGGCCGCAGCCGTGGCCAGGTTGTCAAAGTTGAAGTCGACCTGCCCCGACAACAAAGCCAACTGCGCGGGGTTGCCTCCGTTGTAGGGAATATGCACCGCAAAAATACCTGCGGCGCGTTTGAACATCTCGCCCGCCAAATGTCCCGCGCTGCCGTTGCCACCGGAACCAAAATTCAGCTTGGCGGGGTTGGCCTTGGCATAAGCCACCAAATCGGCCAGCGTGTTGATCCTCAGGCGCTGCGCGGTTTCGGCGTTCATCACCAGCACATTGGGCACGCGCAGCATTTGCGTGATAGGCGCAAAGTCGCGACTGGCGTCGTACGGCATTTTGGCAAACAGCCAAGGGTTGATGGCGTGCGTGGCCGTGGCCGCAATGCCGATCGTCAGGCCATCGGGCGTGGCTTTGGCCACCAGGTCCGCGCCCAGGTTGCCACCCGCGCCGGGGCGGTTTTCAATGATCACCGTGCCCAGGCTGTCTTTCACGCGCTCGGCCAAGGCGCGCGCCGTGACGTCGATGGGGCCACCCGGTGCATAGGGCACGATGATGCGGATTGTTTTGCCCTGAGCCCAGGCCGGGGCCGAGAGGACGATTGAGGCAGCAGTGAATTGGCGGCGGGTGATCAAGGTCATGAGGGGCTCCAGAAAAAGGGGTTTTAGGCTTTGGCTTTGTCAGCCTCGGAGGTGAATGAATCGGCGAAGAACTCCTCTTCGGGCAAACCGCCTTGGGCCACGTAGTCGCGCTTGGCCGAGTCCACCACGATGGGCGCGCCGCAGGCATAGACCTGATGGCCTGACAAATCCGGAAAGTCTTGCAAAACCGCTTGGTGCACAAAGCCGGTGCGGCCAGTCCATTGGTCTTGCGCTTCGGCGTTCGAGATCACGGGCACATAACGCAGGTTGGGCATCTCGGCCAAACGGGCCTCCACCCAGTCGGCCATGTACAGGTCCGCCGGGCGGCGGCCGCCCCAGTACAGCGTGGCGGGCCGGGTGATGCCCCGGTGCTGCATGTGCTCGATCAGCGCCTTGATGGGGGCAAAGCCGGTGCCCGAAGCCAGCAGCACGATGGGCTTGCTGCTGTCCTCGCGCAGGTAAAAGCTGCCATACGGGCCTTCGGCGCGCAGGATGTCTTTTTCCTTCATGGTGGTGAACACCGGGTCGGTGAACTTGCCGCCGGGCATGTGTCGGATGTGCAGATCTACCGTGGGCGGGGCCACTTCGAGGGTGTGCGGGGCGTTCGCCATGCTGTAGCTGCGGCGTGAACCGTCGCGCAGCAAAAATTCGATGTACTGACCGGCGTGGAACTTCATCACGTCGTTGGCAGGCAGTTGCAGTTTCAGCACGATCACGTCGTGTGATTTCTTTTCCAGAGTGACCACCCGCACTGGCATCTTCTTGACGGGTAAGCCACCTTCAGCGGTGACTTGCTTGGATTCGAGCACCACATCGCTTTGGGCCGTGGCGCAGCAAGTCAGCACCAAGCCTTGGGCTTCTTCATCGTCACTCAGGGCTTTGGACTGGTGCGGGCCATGGATCACAGTGCCCGAAACTTTTTTGCATTTGCACGAACCGCAGGCGCCGTCTTTGCAGCCATAGGGCAGGCCGATGCCCTGGCGAATGCCGGCGGCCAGCAGGGTCTCGTTGGTGTCGGCGGTGAAGCTGCGGCCGCTGGGCTGCACGGAAATCTGAAAGCTCATCTTTTGGGTATCCTTGAGGGGTTGCAATCGACCCGGAACCCCTGATTTTGCCTTCAAACCAAACCCCCTTGGGCGCGCTGCCTGCCCGCTTTCGTCGCCAGCGTGTCCTGATCGTGGGCTGTGGCGACGTGGGGCTGCGCACGGCGGGCCAGCTGGGGGCACCGCAAAGCCAACGCGTTCGCCTGATGGCGTTGACTTCCTCGCCGGATCGCGTGCGTTTGCTGCGCGCTTGCGGCATCACGCCTTTACAAGGCAACTTGGACGATCCCGCGAGCATTCAACGCTTGGCGGGCATAGCCCACCGTGTGATTCACCTGGCACCACCGCCGACCGACCGTGCGGGCGCGTCCGAGCGTGATCCGCGCAGCTTGGTGCTGGTGCGCGCTTTGCGTTTGCGCACGCCCCCGCTGGCGCTGGTGTATGGCTCCACAACGGGCGTTTACGGTGACTGCGGCGGGCAGCGGGTGGATGAAACGCAGACTGTGAATCCCCACACGCCACGCGCCCAGCGCCGTGTGGATGCGGAAAACCTGATGCGGTTTTTGGGGCGCAGCGGTGTGCGGGTGAGCGTGTTGCGCATTCCCGGTATCTACGCGGCCGACCGAGAAGGCGGCACACCCCGTGAGCGCTTGCTCAAAGGCACGCCGGTGCTGGTGGCCAAAGACGATGTTTACACCAACCACATCCATGCCAACGACCTGGCGCGCGCTTGTGCGGCAGCGCTGTGGCGCGGTAAACCCCAGCGTGTGGTCAATGTCACCGACGACACCGATCTGAAAATGGGCGATTATTTTGATTTGGCCGCCGGCTTGTTCGGCCTGCCCAAACCGCCCCGCCTGCCGCGTGACCAAGCCAGCTCAGCCTTGCCCTTGATGCTGCTGAGTTTCATGAGCGAGTCCCGGCGCCTGGACAACACGCGCATGAAGCAGGAACTGCGGCTCAAGCTGCGGTACCCGCATGTGCGCGATGGCCTGAGCCCACAAGGCCAGCTGATCTGATGTTTTCTGGACCCTCTGCGATGAATTCCTTGCGCATCGACAAATGGCTGTGGGCTGCACGTTTTTTCAAAACCCGCAGCATCGCCAGCGAAGAAATCGGCAAGAACCGCGTGCAGGTCAATGGGCAAGATGCCAAGGCCTCGCGCGAAGTCAAGGCAGGCGACACGGTGCGCCTGCGTCAAGGCGCGGTGGAGCGCACGGTGCGGGTCTTGGGTGTGAGCGGTGCGCGTGGCCCGGCGCCTGTGGCCCAGTTGCTTTACGAAGAAACGCCAGAAAGCACCGAAGCCCGCCAAAAAGCCGCCGAGCAGCACCGCTTGGCCCGCGAGCCGGCGCTGAGCATCGAGCAAGGCCGCCCCACCAAACGCGACCGTAGACAGATTGAGCGCAACTGGAACGACCGGTGGAGTGCGGGGATCGATTGAGGGCAAGCTCAACAGTGAAGCGCCTAAGAAAAAAGCCACAAGTTCATTGAACTTGCGGCTTTGGTCTGGCGCCCGGGGCCGGACTCGAACCGGCACGCCTTGCGGCGGGGGATTTTGAGTCCCCTTGGGTATCCATTTCTTTGTGTTGAGTAATGTAGATATAATCAATATAAATCAACAACTTAGGTCTGTATACTGGACAAAATGACAGCCGCAACTGTTGATTGATATTCCCCAAAATGGGGCGAATTTGGCTACACAGTGGCTACACGGTGGTTACACCGCAAGCTGGGGACAAGCATGGCACGACCCAAAAAAAGCGAGGCACTGGACCTGACCGAGCGCATTAATCTGACCGTGGGGGCCATCGACCGCCTGAGCTGCCGCACGGATATCAAGTGCCAAGCCTTTTTGCGAGACAGCGAGGTGCCTGCGCTGCGCGTGCGGGTGACCAATACCGGGGCCAAGTCCTTCGTCTTCGAGAAAAAGCTGAACCGCCAAACCATTCGCCGCACCATTGGTTCCACGACCGACTGGACCATTGACGCCGCCCGCTAGGCAGCACAGGCGCTGGCCGTGACGCTGAACAAGGGCGACGACCCGAGAGCACTGGACCGAGCAGAAACAGAGGCCAAAGCCCAAGCCAAGGCCGAAAAGGAACGCGCCTCCAAATTCACCTTTGGGGCACTGATGGCCGATTACGCCAACGAGCTGGAGCACCAGGGTAAGACTTCACACGCCAAGGTCCGGGGCTTGGTGCGGCTGCACCTGATTGATGGTGCCCCCAAGCTGGCCAACACCACCGCCGCACTGGTGACCGCTGAGCAAGTGGCTGACCTGCTGCGTGGCCTGCGCGAAGCCGGGAAAGAGCGCACCGCCGGAAAGCTTCGGAGCTATTGCCGCGCAGCCTTTGAGATGGCCCGAACATCCAAGCTGAGCCTGCTGGTGCCCGTGCACTTTAAGAGCTATGGGGTGCAACACAATCCCGCCGCTGAGACCGTGGCCATCAAGTTGGTGCCCGACAAAAACCCTTTGATGCCCGTGCACCTGCGCCAATATTGGCAAGCCATCGAGCCGCTGCAAGGTGTCCGGGGTGCCGTGCTGCGCCTGCATTTGCCGACAGGTGGCCAGCGCATCGAACAACTGCGCCAGCTGGTCAGGGCCAACGTGGGCGAGGGCGCTATCACCTTGCTGGATGCCAAAGGACGCACAGGCCGAGGCGCAAGGCCTCACACCATCCCGCTTCTGCCTGCCGCCCGGGAAGCCCTGCACACTTTGCTGGCGCTGAACCCCGGCGAGTTCCCTTTGTCGGTGGGTGGCGGCGCGTCACCCGTGAGCGCCAAGGCGATTGCAGATTGGGCCAAAGATGCAGCCACTGGACTGGAGTGGGTGCTGACGGATAAACCAGTGGGCCAGTTTCAAGCCAAGCGCATTCGTTCTGGCGTGGAGACCGCATTGGCCAGCCTGCGCGTTAGCCAAGAAATCCGGGGGCACTTGCTGAGCCATGGCGTGACGGGGGTGCAAGCTGCCAGCTATGACGGGCACGATTACGCGCCGCAAAAGTTGGAAGCCTTAGAGACGCTGCAACGATTCCTGACCGTGAGCAGCGCCAGCGTGGTGCATATTGCATCGAGGGTGGCGGCATGAAAAACCAAAAGACAAATGCAAGTTGCCAATGTGCGACTTGTAAACCCATGATTTACAGATTATGATTCTTTCATTCCGACACAAAGGGCTTGAGGCCTTCTATCAAACGGGTGGCATGGCAGGCATTCAACCCATTCATGCCAAGCGATTGCGCGAGTTGCTGACGGCGCTGAGTGTCGCCATTGGGCCGCAAGATTTGATGCGCCCATCGTGGCGACTGCATGGCTTATCAGGTGACCGTGCAGGCTTTCATGCCATGACCGTGCAAGCCAATTGGCGGCTGACGTTTCGCTTTGTTGGTCAGGATGTTGAATTACTGGATTACGTGGATTACCACTGAAAGACACACCATGAACATGCACAACCCCGCACACCCCGGCGAACTGCTCACAGGCTGGCTGGATGACCTGGGCGTGAGCGTGACCGCCTTTGCCGCACACATCGGAATCAGTCGGGTGATGTTGTCGCGTGTCTTGCATGGTCATGCTGCCGTAAGCGCCGACATGGACCTCCGCTTGTCCGAGGCTTTGGGCACGAATCAGGGGTATTGGCTGGCGCTGCAAACCCAGCGTGACCTTTGGACGGCAAGGCAAAGCGCCAAGGACCGAAGCCGCATCAAGCCGATGACGGCCATTGCACCAGTTTGAGGACGTAAAAAAAAATGGCGCAGCCAAACAGAAAATCTGCCGTTAGCGATTGGAAGCGAGTCAAGCGCGAGGCCGCACAAGACGCGCCCATTGCACACACCGCCACTGATAGTCCCTGTGATCCCAACGATGCCGCAGCCGTTACAGCATATTGGCAACAGGCCAGCATCAATGTTGCGCTGCGTGAGGCTGTGGCGCATGGGTTGACCAAGGCGTGAGTTTTCTCCCCAGCTAGGCCCGCTTCGAAACCGGGCTGAACGCCAGTGCTGAATACTTTGAGCGCCAGAAACAAGTCGAAGAAGTTGTGCCCTGATCCGTTGGCGATCCGGAAAGCGCACTGACGCTGAAACTCTGTACCAGTGGCTACACAGTGGCTACACCGCGACAGACAAGAAAAAAGGCCAACCCGTGAAGGTTGGCTTTGATTCGCTTGGAACCCGCATGGCTGCCGGGTTTCCAGAGATGGTGCCCGGGGCCGGACTCGAACCGGCACGCCTTGCGGCGGGGGATTTTGAGTCCCCTGAGTCTACCAATTTCACCACCCGGGCGGTATTCGTGAAGCCACGAATTATGGCACATTAATGGGATGATTTATCCAACCATTGAGGATGCGATCGGCAAAACACCATTGGTGGCTTTGCAGCGATTGGGTGCTGCCGACATGGCGGCCCGCAGCAACGTGATTTTGGGCAAGCTCGAGGGCAACAACCCGGCGGGTTCGGTCAAGGACCGACCGGCTTTGTCGATGATCCGCCGGGCCGAACAGCGCGGCGAGATCAAGCCGGGTGACACCCTGATCGAGGCCACCTCGGGCAACACCGGCATCGCCCTGGCCATGGCCGCAGCCATCCGGGGTTACCGCATGGTTTTGATCATGCCCGAGGACTTGTCCATCGAGCGGGCCCAGACCATGAAGGCCTTTGGTGCGGAGCTGATCCTCACGCCAAAGAGCGGGGGCATGGAGTACGCCCGTGACTTGGCCGACAACATGGCCACGCAGGGCAAGGGCCGCATCTTGGACCAGTTTGCCAACGCCGACAACCCGCGTGTCCACTACGAAACCACTGGCCCCGAGATTTGGGAGCAGACGGGCGGCAAAGTGACCCATTTCGTGAGCGCCATGGGCACCACCGGCACCATCACGGGTGTGTCGCGGTTTCTGAAAGAAAAGAACCCGGCGATCCGCATCGTGGGCGCACAACCCAGTGAGGGCTCTCGCATTCCGGGCATCCGCAAGTGGCCAACAGAGTACTTGCCCAAAATTTACGATCCCAGCCATGTGGATGAGCTGGTGTATGTCAGTCAAAACGATGCCGAAGAAACCTGCCGCCAGATGGCACGCAGCGAAGGCATCTTTGCCGGCGTCTCTGCAGCGGGTGCCTGCTGGGTGGCCCAGCAAGTGGCCAAGACGGCGCAAAACGCGACCATCGTGTTCATCGTCTGCGATCGCGGTGACCGTTATCTCTCCACAGGCGTGTTCCCTGCCTGAACGGCTGAACTCTGACAAGGCTTGAACCATGGCTGAATACCGTTTTTGTCCGATGTGTGCCAGTCCTTTGGCCTGGCTCTCGCAAATGGAAGACGGGGGCGAGACGATGCGCCTGCGTTGCACCGCTTGCGACTTCACGCACTGGAACAACCCCACGCCCGTTTTGGCAGGCATTGTGCAGGTGGGTGATCAGATTTTGCTGGCCCGCAATGCGGCCTGGCCAGGGCGGCGTTTTGCGCTGATCACCGGCTTCATGGAGGCGGGCGAAACGCCCGAAGAAGGCATCACGCGCGAGATTGCCGAAGAAACCAACCTGAAGGTCTCGGCCCTCCAGTTGATCGGCGTGTACGACTTCCAGCGCATGAACCAGGTGATCATTGCCTACCATGCGGTGGCCGAGGGCGAAGTGCGCTTGTCGCCTGAGTTGGCCGAGTACAAAATGTTTGATTTCCAGGATTTGATTTGCTGGCCAGCAGGCACCGGTTACGCCTTGGGCGACTGGCTGCGCACCATTGGCATCGAGCCCAAGTTCATGACTTGGGAAGAGCGTGCTGCACAAAGCCAGGAAGTGAATCAGGGCTCATGATGCACATCGACAAGGAAATTGACACCAGTGGGCTGAACTGTCCGCTGCCCATTTTGAAAGCCAAGAAGGCTTTGAATGAGATGGTCAGCGGCCAAGTGCTCAAGGTGATCGCCACCGACCCTGGGGCTTGGCGAGATTTCGAGGCTTTTGCCCGTCAGACGGGCAATGAGTTGGTGATGCAGGAAAAAACCGAAACCAGCTTTGTCTTTGGCCTCAAGCGGCGCTGATCAGAGAATCAAGCCCTTGAGGTACTCACGGAAAGAAGCACCCACTTGCGGGTGCTGCAAAGCCAGTTCCACCGTGGCTTCCAAAAAGCCTTCCTTGCTGCCGCAGTCGTAGCGCTTGCCTTCGTACTGGAAGGCATAAACCGCTTCGCGCAGCATTAAGCGACCAATCGCATCGGTCAGCT
This sequence comes from Limnohabitans sp., assembly GCF_044373035.1. GTDB lineage: Bacteria > Pseudomonadota > Gammaproteobacteria > Burkholderiales > Burkholderiaceae_C > Limnohabitans_A. Next base: position 26,161 of record NZ_JBILQU010000011.1, read on the forward strand.
GGATCTCGCCCCCCACGCCTGTGGGCTGGTTGCGGATCTCGTCAAAAATGCCAGGGGTCAGGATGTACCGACCGGCCACGCCCATGCGTGAGGGCGCTTTGTCGGGGCTGGGTTTTTCCACGATTTGTTCGACACGGATGAGCTGTTTGCCAGCCGGTTCACCGGCCACGATTCCGTAGCGCTTGACCTGATCGAGCGCTACTTCTTGCACGGCCAACACAGAGCGGCCTTGCTTGGTGTAAGCCTCGACCATTTGGGACAAGATGGACGGGCCTGCGTTGACCATCAAATCGTCGGCCAGCAGCACCGCAAAGGGCTCGTTGCCCACCAGCGGCTCGGCGCACAGCACGGCGTGGCCCAGGCCCAGCATGCGGTTTTGCCGCACATAAGCGCAAACCATGTCGTCGGGTTGAACCGAACGAACCAAGGCGAGCAACTCGTCTTTGTGGGCAGCTTCGAGTTCGCTTTCGAGCTCGTAAGCGGTGTCAAAGTGGTCTTCGATGGCCCGCTTGCTGCGCCCCGTGACAAAAATCATGTGCCGCACGCCTGCCGCGTAGGCTTCTTCCACCGCGTACTGGATCAGCGGCTTGTCCACGATAGGCAGCATCTCTTTGGGGGCAGCTTTGGTGGCGGGCAAAAAACGGGTGCCCAGGCCCGCGACGGGAAACACGGCTTTGCGGATGACGTTGTGGCTCATGGTCGATTCCTTGTCCAATTGGGGCTTCAGCCCAGGCGTTGCAGTTGCTGGCGGATTTTGTCGAGCGTGTCACCGAAGTCGGCCACGCGTTTCTTGGCTTCGTCGATCACAGCCGGGGGGGCTTTGGCCACGAAGGCCTCGTTGCCGAGCTTGGCGTTGGCCTTGGTGATTTCGCCTTCCAGGCGAGCGGCCTCCTTGGTCAGGCGGATTTTTTCTGCGGCGGCATCGACTTCGATGAACAGGCACAAACGCGCTTCGCCCACCACGGCCACGGGCGCGGCTTGTGCTGCGGCCACCCACTCGGCTTCGGCTTCAAAGACTTTGACTTCGCTCAGCTTGGCCAGCGATTGCAACACCGGCGCCACGCTGTTCATGAAGGCGGTGTCGCCCAGCACATACAGGGGCATGCGGGTGGCGGGCGAGACGTTCATCTCACCGCGCAAGTTGCGGCAGGTGTCCACCAGCGTCTTGAGCTTGGCCACATGGGCTTCGGCGGCTGTGTCGATGCGATCGGGTTGGCTTACGGGGTAAGCCGCGATGCTGACCGACTCACCCGGAAGCCCCGCGACCACCGACACTTTTTGCCAAAGCTCTTCGGTGATGAAGGGGATGATCGGGTGCGCCAGGCGCATGATGGTCTCGAGCGTGCGGATCAGGGTGCGGCGCGTGGCGCGTTGCTGCGCATCGTTGCCGGTGTTGATCTGCACCTTGGCGATTTCGAGGTACCAGTCGCAAAACTCGTTCCACACAAAGTCGTAAATCGTGTTGGCCACGTTGTCCAGGCGGTATTCGGCAAAGCCTTTGGCCACGTCGGCTTCGACGCGCTGCAGTTGCGAGCTGATCCAGCGATCGGCTTGGCTGAAGTCTAAGTAGCCGTGCGCCGGGCCACCGGGTTGGCATTCGGCTTTGGTGTGCTTTTTCAAGCCGCAGTCTTGGCCTTCGCAGTTCATCAGCACGAAGCGGGTGGCGTTCCACAGCTTGTTGCAGAAGTTACGGTAACCCTCGCAGCGCTTGGAGTCAAAGTTGATGCTGCGGCCCAAAGACGCGAGCGCGGCAAAGGTCAAGCGCAGGGCGTCCGCGCCGTAGGCCGGTATGCCTTCGGGAAATTCTTTTTCGGTCTGCTTGCGCACCTTGGGGGCGGTTTCGGGTTTGCGCAGGCCCTGGGTGCGTTTGTCGAGCAAGGGCTCCAATGTGATGCCGTCGATCAGGTCCACCGGGTCAAGCACGTTGCCCTCGGATTTGCTCATCTTCTTGCCTTGCGCATCGAGCACCAGACCGTGGATGTAGACGTGCTTGAACGGCACTTTGCCGGTGAAGTGCGTGGTCATCATGATCATCCGGGCGACCCAGAAGAAGATGATGTCGTAACCGGTGACCAGCACGCTGCTGGGGAGGTAGAGGTCGTAGTCGCTTGGGCTGTTATCGGCGTTGGTGGTGGCGGTGGTTCCGCTGGCGAGCGTGCCGGGCTCGGACTTGCTCATACTCGCTGCGCTCGCAAAGTCGCTGCGTCCGAGCCCAGTATGCTCGCCAGCTGCGTTCTTGGTGCTCGTCTCGTTGTTGGGCCAGCCCATGGTGCTGAAGGGCACCAATGCGCTGGAGTACCAAGTGTCCAGCACGTCTTCGTCGCGCTTGAGTGTTTTGCCGGGCGAGAGCTTGTCCGCTTGTGCTTGCGCCTCGGCTTCGTTGCGGGCCACATACACCTTGCCGTCTTCGTCGTACCAAGCCGGAATCTGGTGGCCCCACCACAGCTGGCGCGAGATGCACCAGTCCTGGATGTTGTTCATCCACTGGTTGTAGGTGTTGACCCAGTTCTCGGGCACAAAGCTCACTTGGCCGGACTGCACCGCGTCGATGGCTTTTTGCGCAATGGTCTTGCCGGTGACGTCGCCTTGGTCGACTTGGTTCATGGCCACGAACCATTGGTCGGTCAGCATGGGCTCAATCACCTGGCCGGTGCGGGCGCAGCGCGGCACCATGAGTTTGTGTTTCTTGACTTCGACCAAAGCGCCTGCGGCTTCCAGATCAGCCACCACGGCCTTGCGGGCCACGAAGCGATCAAGGCCACGGTATTTTTCTGGGGCGTTGGCGTTGATGGTCGCGTCCAGGTTCAGCACGCAAATCAGGTCCAGTTTGTGGCGCTGGCCGACTTGGTAGTCGTTGGTGTCGTGCGCAGGCGTGACCTTGACCACCCCGGTGCCAAAGTCTTTGTCCACATAATCGTCGGCGATCACGGGGATGGAGCGTCCGCACAACGGCAGGTTGACCTGCTGGCCGATGAGGTGTTTGTAGCGCTCGTCTTCGGGGTGCACCATCACGGCCACGTCGCCCAGCAGGGTTTCGGGGCGGGTGGTGGCCACGGTCAGGCTGCCTGAACCATCGGCCAAGTCATAACGGATGTGCCACATCGAGCCGTCTTCTTCGGCGCTCTCCACTTCCAGATCAGACACCGCGCTTTGCAGCACCGGGTCCCAGTTGACCAGTCGTTTGCCACGGTAGATCAGGCCTTGCTCGTACAGTTGCACAAAGGTTTCGGTCACGGTTTGGGACAGCTTGGGGTCCATCGTGAAGTACTCGCGGCTCCAGTCCACGCTGTCACCCATGCGGCGCATTTGACGGGTGATGGTGCTGCCCGATTCTTCTTTCCACTCCCAGACCTTGCTCACAAAGTTCTTGCGGGCTTCGGCAGGCGTGGGGCCCATGTCGTGGCGGCTGATGCCTTGGGCTTGCAGTTGGCGCTCCACCACGATTTGTGTGGCGATGCCCGCGTGGTCGGTGCCGGGAATCCAGGCGGTGTTGAACCCTGACATGCGGTGGTAGCGGGTCAACGAGTCCATGATGGTCTGGTTGAAGGCGTGGCCCATGTGCAGGGTGCCGGTCACGTTGGGCGGCGGCAGCTGGATGGAGAAGGCGGGCGCGTCTGCAGCTGGTGCAGCCGTGCCCCGAAAACCGGCCACGCCATAGCCGCGTTTTTCCCATTCGGGGCCCCAATGGGCTTCCAGTGCGGCGGGTTCGAACGATTTGGACAGGCTGTATAAGCCAGGTTGTTCGAGGGGGACGGCGGGGGCGTTGCTCATGGCGGACTTTTCAAAAAGAAACGGCAGCTCAGCTGTTGCCGCATGGGGCCTTGTTTGGCCCAGAGCGCTGATTTTACCCAGCCATTCAAGCCTTATCTGTGTCTGTCAAACCCTGTTTTCGGGATTGTCACCCGTGGGCTCTCTTGCAAAAACACAGGGCATGCCTGATTAGTAGATATTTATCAAACGAGTCATTTAATAGCATTGGCCAATCAATGCCATTGCATCAATCTATTGGGCAGACTGGGTGGTGCAGAGTTAACCTAAGCCGTCTCTGGCGATTTTGCCAGGGCAACCTCACGTTTAACCCCACTAGGAGATATCCATGGCAGCACTCAAAGGCTCGCGCACGGAACAATGCCTGAAAGACGCCTTCGCAGGCGAATCCCAGGCCAACCGTCGCTATTTGTACTTCGCGAACAAAGCGGACGTTGAAGGTCAGAATGACGTGGCAGCCCTGTTCCGTTCCACCGCTGAAGGTGAAACTGGTCACGCCCACGGTCACCTGGAGTTCCTGGAGCAATCCGGCGACCCGGCTACCGGCATGCCCATCGGCTCGACACGCGACAACCTGGCTTCGGCTGTGGCTGGCGAAACCCACGAGTACACCGACATGTACCCTGGCATGGCCAAGACCGCCCGTGAAGAAGGTTTCGACGAAGTCGCTGACTGGTTCGAGACTCTGGCCAAGGCTGAGCGTTCACACGCCAACCGCTACCAGAAAGCTTTGAACGAACTGGTGGATTGATTCCCCCCGTTTCTTCAGCCCGCTGCGCTGAAAGGTGCAGCGGGTTTTTCTCAGGGCTCTGGCTGCAGAGTCTTCAGAAAAACCCCACAAAAAATTCCCAATGGAGCATTTCATGGCCAAAGAAGGCAACCTCGAAGCCCCCACCCGTCACGCGCTGGCTTGGCAGACCCCGGACTTCTACAACGAAGAAAAGTGCTTCGACGAACTTGAGCGCATTTTTGACATCTGCCACGGTTGCCGCCGCTGCGTGAGCTTGTGTGGCTCTTTCCCCACCTTGTTTGACCTGGTGGACGAGAGCAGCACCATGGAAGTCGATGGCGTGGACAAGAAGGATTATTGGAAAGTGGTGGACCAGTGCTTCATGTGCGACCTGTGCTACATGACCAAATGCCCCTACACCCCGCCGCACGAGTGGAACCTGGACTTCCCGCACACCATGCTGCGGGCCAAGGCCATCAAGTTCAAAAAAGGCGAAGTGGGTGCAGCCGAAAAGTTTCTGGCCTCGACCGACACCCACGGCTCTTTTGCGGGCATCCCGATTGTGGTTCAAGCCATCAACGCCATCAACAAAACCGAAGCGGCGCGCAGCGTCATGGAAAGCGTGGCAGGCGTGGACAAAAACGCCTGGCTGCCTTCCTTGGCCATTAAAAAATTCCGCTCCAGTGCACCTGCTGCCCAGTCGGTCAAAGTGGTGGAAGGCGAGAAAACACCCGGCAAAGTGGCGATCTATTCCACTTGCTACATCAACTACAACGAGCCAGGCATTGGGCATGACCTGCTGAAGATTTTGGACCACAACGCCATCCCGTATGTGCTGGTCGAGAAAGAAAAGTGCTGCGGCATGCCCAAGCTCGAGTTGGGCGACCTGGACTCGGTCAAGCAGTCCAAAGAAGCCAACATCCCGGTGCTGGCCAAGTACGCCAAAGACGGCTACGCCATCATGGCGGCGGTGCCCAGCTGTGCGCTCATGTTCAAGCAAGAGATTCCGCTGATGTTCCCCGATTGCGCCGATACCCAGTTGGTCAAAGACGCGATGTGGGACCCGTTTGAGTACTTCATGGCCCGCAAGCGCGATGGCTTGCTCAAGACCGAGTTCCCACAAAAACTGGGCAATGTGAGTTACCAGATTCCATGCCACGGACGGGTGCAAAACATCGGCAAGAAAACCGAGGAAATGCTCAAGATGATCCCGGACACCCTGATCAACACCATCGAGCGCTGCTCGGGCCATGCCGGTACCTACGGTGTCAAAAAAGGCTCACACGACATGGCGATGAAGATCGGCAAACCGGTGTTCAAAGCCATGGCCACCATGAAAGACGGCTCCAAGCCCGACTTCATCAGCTCCGACTGCCCGCTGGGCGGCCACCACATTGCCCAAGGCTTTGAGGTCAATGGTCTGGGCGCTCCCGAACTGAACCACCCCTTGACCTTGGTGCGCAAAGCCTACGGTCTCAAATAAGGAACACTGCCATGCAATTGACCGGAAAAATCACGCCCGAGACCCTGATGTCTTTGGAGGCCTACACCAAGTGGCGCAAGGTCCACAAGCCCGAAGTCATTGCCCATCGCAAGCTGCGCAGCGTGCGGCTGGGCGAGCACATCAACATGCAATTTGAGAGCGAAACCACCATCCGCTACCAGATTCAGGAAATGCTGCGCATCGAAAAAGTCTTCGAGGAAGAAGGCATCCTGCAAGAGATCGAGGCCTATGCCCCGCTGGTGCCGGACGGCAGCAACTGGAAAGCCACCATGATGATCGAGTACACCGACATCAACGAACGCAAGCGCGAGCTGGCCAAGCTGATTGGTGTGGAAGACCGCATGTTTGTCGAGGTGGAAGGCCATGGGCGCGTCTACGCCATTGCCGACGAAGACCTGGACCGCGAGACCGATGAAAAAACCTCGGCCGTGCACTTTGTGCGCTTCGAACTGAAGCCTGCCATGTCGGCTGCGGTCAAGGCCGGTGCTGGCGTCAAGATGGGCTGTGACCACACACACTACCCCTCCCACATCGATGTTTCCCCGGACACACTGGCCAGCTTGGCAGGCGATTTGAAGTAATTCTCGCAGTCCGTTCTGGCTTGACCCTGCTGTGGCCTCTGCGTTGCTGCAGGGTTTTTGTTTTTGGGGTCAGTGATCGCTGTTCAGACCTTTGGCGGCGCAAGGCAAGCTCCGTGTGTGCTCTGCCTGTAGCGCCAAGTCAAAGGCCCAGCAGGGCCGGGTCACCTTGACCGAGCCTCAGCACTTCGGGTTCGTCGCCGCTCATGTCGATCACGGTGGTGGGCTGCAAAGAGCAGGCCCCTGCATCGATGACCGCGCCCACTTGGTGTTCCAGCCGTTCGCGTATTTCTTCCGGGTCGTTCAGCGGCAGCGCTTCACCGGGCATGATCAGTGTGGCGGCCAACAGCGGCGCGCCGTGCAGGGCCAGCAGTTCCTGCAGCACTTTGTGCTCGGGCACCCTCAGGCCGATGGTTTTGCGTTGCGGGTGGCTCAAACGGCGTGGCACTTCCTTGGTGGCTTCCAGAATGAAGGTGAAAGGCCCGGGTGTGGCTTGTTTGATGGCCCGAAATTGCCGGTTGTCCACCCGCGCGTAGTTGGCCAACTCGCTCAGGTCGCGGCACAGCAGCGTCAGGTGGTGTTTCTCGTCCACAGCGCGAATGCGGCGCAATTGGTCGGCAGCGGTTTTATCGTCCAGGTGGCAGACCAGGGCGTAGCTGGAGTCAGTGGGCACGGCCAGCACGCTGCCTTGGTTGAGCAATTGCACGGCTTGCTTGAGCAAACGCGCTTGCGGGTTGTCGGGGTGAACGCTGAAAAACTGGGCCATGGGTTTCGACAGTCAAGGGTCGGTATTGAGCAGTATGCGATACAGAAGAGGCCAAAACCCCGCAATGCCAAAGCGAGAACTCATGATTGTGCGGGAGGGATGGCGACGCGGTTCTCTCGCAGCGTGAGCCAAGCCCCCAAAGCCCCGCACAGCGCGACCAGGCCCATGCCTGCAAAAGTCCATTGGTCAGGCAAGTGGTTAAAAACCACCCAGCCGCCCAGAACGGCAAAGCCAATTTGGCTGTACATATAAGGCGTGAGGGTGGCTGCCGGGGCGCGGCCGTAGGCCAGGATCAACAGAAAGTGTCCGATCGAGGCGAGCACGCCCATCAAGAGCAATTGGAGCCATACGGTCCAGTCGCTGGGCATTTCCCAGACAAAAGGCAGGATGAGGGTGGCCAAGGCCGTGCCAATCCAGCCGGTGTAAAAGTGGGTGGTGATGGGGTCTTCGGTTTTGGACATTTGGCTGGTCAGCAGCTGAAATGCGGCGTTGGTGCCCACCAGCATCAAGGGCAGGACGACGGTCCAGTCAAAGTGCTGGCTGCCGGGACGGATGATGATCAGGGTGCCGATGAAGCCACCCAGCACCAGCAGCCAGCGCAGTGGGCGAATTTTTTCCTTCAGCATCCAGGCCGCGAGCAAGGTGATGACCAAGGGGGCCAGCAGTGTGATGGCGGTGAATTCGCCCACAGGCATGTACTTGAGGCTCAAAAAGGCCAGGATGCTGCAGGCAAACAGCAGCATGCCGCGCGCCAGTTGAAAGCGCGGGTGTTGGGTGCGCAAGATTTGGCGGCCACGGCCTGGCCAGACGACGACCGTGGTGATGACGGCCTGAATGGCGTAGCGGAACCACAGCGCCACCAACACCGACAGGCCCGCGCTGACGTGCCGGGTGGTGGTGTCCAGCGTGGCAAAGCACGCAGTGGCCAGAACGGCAAAACCGATGCCGTGCAGCGCAGTGTCCTTGAACGAACTCACTGAACGCGGTCGGTCAGCAGTTCCCAAACAGGGGTCAGTTGGCCAGGCAAGAAGGGCAGTGTGCCCAAGTCGATGCGGCTCTCGGTAGGGCTGTGAAAGTCACTGCCACGAGAGGCTGCCAAGTCGAATTCGAGTGCGGTTTCTGCGTAGCGTACTGCGTCGGGAGACGAGTGGCTGCCGGTAACGACCTCGACGCCGCGCCCACCGTGCGCTTTGAATTCACTGAACAGCGCGTACTCCTCGTTGGGGCTAAAGCCGTAGCGCGCCGGGTGGGCGATGATGGCCATGCCGCCGGCATCGGTGATCCATTGCACGGCTTCTTGCAGGCGTGCCCAACGGTGCGGCACGTAGCCGGGTTTGCCCTCAGTCAGGTATTTGCGAAACACTTCCGAGGTGTCGCTGCACACGCCTGTGTCGACCAAGTGCCTCGCAAAGTGGGTGCGTGAAATCAATTCCGGGTTGCCAACATAGCGCAACGCGCCCTCGTAGCAGTTGAGGATGCCGACTTTGGCCAGGCCATCTGACATTTCCTGGGCGCGTTCACTGCGGCCGCCTCGGGTGCGGCGCAGGCCTTCGACCAAGGCGCTGTTGTGCGCGTCGAAACCCAGGCCCACAATGTGCACCGTCTGGTGGGCAAAGGTGACCGAAATTTCGGTGCCTGTGAGGTAGGGCAGGCCTTGCGCGCGCGCGGCGGCCAGTGCGCGTTCTTGGCCAGCCACTTCGTCGTGGTCGGTCAGCGCCCACAGTTCCACGCCGTTGGTTTTGGCGCGTTCGGCCAAGGCTTCGGGGGTGAGGGTGCCGTCAGAGATGACGGAGTGGCAGTGCAGGTCGGCGTTCATCATGCGTTCCATTTTAGGCGCATGCCGCTGGAACGGTGCAGCTTGTGGGGTCATTGGGGATGAGAGGCCCAGGGGCCTGTAACAGCCCTGCAGTTTCTCGGGCTCAGACCTGTGGCCGATAATCCGGTAATGACCTCGATGCAGAACTTTGCGGAGCCCCAGCCATGGCACTGATGATCACCGACGAATGCATCAACTGTGATGTGTGTGAGCCCGAGTGCCCGAACCAAGCGATTTACCTGGGCGAAGAAATTTACGAGATCGATCCGTCCAAATGCACAGAATGCGTGGGCCATTTTGACGAGCCGCAGTGTGTCCAGGTCTGCCCCGTGGCCTGCATTCCAGTCAACCCGCAGCACGCAGAAAACCAAGAGTCGCTCTGGGCCAAATACCGTCGCCTGCAAGGTCAGTAAGGCACTGGGTTCAGCTCTGCTGACCGGGTTCGGTCGTTGGGGCGGGCTCTGCTTTCGGCGGTCTGGGTGGTTTGGGCCTGGGGGGCTTGCTGGTGTGGATTTTCACCATCGCTTTTTCCATCTCCCCCGCCAACAAAAGCGGCAAGGCCAACACCGCGCGGTGGATGCTGTCGTCGATGGCTTTGCGGTGCTCCAGCATCGGCTTCTTCAAGACCCAACTCACCACTTCGGCCTTGTCACCCGGGTGGCCCACGCCAATGCGCAGCCGCCAATAGTCGGATGTGCCGAGTTGGGCATGGATGTCGCGCAGGCCATTGTGGCCAGCGTGGCTGCCGCCCAGCTTGAGCTTGGCCTCGCCCGGCACGATGTCCAGTTCGTCGTGTGCCACCAAAATCTCTTGCGGCTGGATTTTGAAGAACCTGGCCAGGGCGCTCACCGACTTTCCCGACAGGTTCATGTAGTTCTGCGGTTCCAACAACCAAACGGTCTGGCCGCCGACCGTGGTGCGGGCGACCAGCCCGTGGTAGCTGCGCTCGGGCACCAGAGACACCTTGAGTTCACGGGCAATGGCATCGATCCACCAAAAACCGGCGTTGTGGCGGGTGTCTTCGTATTCATTGCCCGGGTTGCCCAGGCCGACTAGCAGTTTGATCATGGTGCGAGATTATCCTTGCTGCTGGGTGCACAGCTGACAAGCATGGGCACAAAACAAAAGGCCCGCTTGCGCGGGCCTTGAAAGTGCAGGGCTTGAAAGCCCGAGCCAGAAGATTACTTCTTGCCTTTGCCCTTGCCTTTGGCGTCCACAGGAGCGGCCACGGGAGCTGCCACAACTTCTTCCACAGGCGCCACCACGGACACGAGGACCGGGTTTTTCTTGCCGTGGGTGACGGCCTTGCAGCCAGCAGGCAACGTGATGTCGTTCAGATGCAAAGACACGCCTTTGGTCAGGCCGGTCAAGTTCACTGCAATGAACTCAGGCAGGTTGGCAGGCAAGCAAGCGATTTCGAGCTCCGTCACCACATGGTTGACAGTGCACTTGTCGGTCTTGACGGCTTCGGACTCTTCTTCGCCGCTGAAGTGCAAAGGCACTTTCATGTGCAAAGTGGTGTTGGCATCGACGCGCTGGAAGTCGATGTGTTGCACCAACTGCTTGTAGGGGTGCATCTGGTAGTCACGCAACAAGACTTTGCTGGACTGACCGTTGAATTCCATGTCCAGAATCGTGGCGTGGAAAGCCTCTTTTTTCAGGGCGTGCCACAAAGCGTTGTGGTCCAGCTCGATCAGTTGGGGGGCCGATGTGGAACCGTAAACGATGCCAGGTGTGCGACCGGAATTGCGGAGACGGCGGCTCGCACCCGTGCCCTGCTTAGCGCGCTCAAAAGCGACAAATTTCATAGATTTCTCCTTCTAGGGCCCACCGCGACCAATGCGACCCTGACTCAAAAAAGCCAGCCAGTCCAGTAGGACGGCTGGCCACTAAAGGCCTCTTTCCGATCAGGTTTGATCGGAAAACAGGCTCATCACCGACTCGCCATGGGCAATCCGGTTGATCGTTTCGGCGATCAGCGGAGCCACGGAGAGTTGGCGAATCTTGGTACACGCTGCGGCTGCTGCTGTCAGCGGTATGGTGTTGGCGACCACGACTTCGTCGAGTGCTTCGCCCTTGGCGATGCGTTCGATGGCCGGCCCCGAAAAAATCGGGTGTGTGCAATAGGCGTAAACTTTTTTGGCTCCGCGCTCTTTGAGCACTTCGGCGGCTTTCACCAAAGTGCCTGCGGTGTCGATCATGTCGTCCATGATCACGCAGTTGCGGCCTTCGATCTCACCAATCACGTGCATGACTTCGCTGACATTGGCTTTGGGGCGGCGCTTGTCGATGATGGCCAGGTCGCAACCGAGTTGCTTGGCCAGTGCGCGAGCGCGCACAACACCGCCCACGTCAGGGGACACGACGATCAGGTCTTCGTAATTTTTTTGGCGCAGATCACCCAGCAGCACGGGTGACGCGTAAATGTTGTCGACCGGGATGTCAAAAAAGCCTTGAATCTGGTCAGCGTGCAAGTCCATGGTCAGGACGCGGTCCACACCCACGGCCTGCAGCATGTTGGCCACGACTTTGGCCGAGATGGGGACGCGGGTAGAGCGAGGACGTCGGTCTTGGCGGGCGTAACCGAAATAAGGGATGACGGCACTGATGCGACCAGCCGATGCGCGTTTGAACGCGTCGACCATGATCAGCAACTCCATCAGGTTTTCGTTGGTCGGCGCGCAGGTCGACTGCACCACAAACACTTCTCGAGCACGGACGTTTTGTTTGAGTTCAACGGTGACTTCGCCGTCAGAGAAGCGGCCCACATCGACGGCGCCGAGCTGCGTGCCCAGGCATTTGGCAATTTCGGCGGCCAACACGGGGTTGGCATTACCGGTGAACAGCATGAATTCTGGGGGAAGTGAAGCAGGCTGCATGTGCATTCCAGCGATCAGATAAAGGGGCCTGTACGAATGAACGTATTTGGCAGGGGAAGAAGGACTCGAACCTTCGCATGCTGGAATCAAAATCCAGTGCCTTAACCAACTTGGCGACTCCCCTACACGGGTTGACCGCTGAAACAGCGATCAACCGATCAACTATCGCTGGATGCCCAAGCTGTCAAGGGATGGGCTTCCAAATTACTGCAAAGCCTGGCCAGAAAGTGATCAGGGATCGAAACTTTCGTGGTGTTGTCCATGCAATGGGCAAACACGGCACTGCCGGAACCCGTCATTCTGGATTTGAGACCGGCTTGGTTGAGGGCTTGTAGGGCTTGCTCAACACCGGGGCACAAAGCCTGCGCAACGGATTGCAGGTCATTGTGACCGAAGTCATATGCGTCTGCAGCGAAGCTCGACATTGTAGCAGCGTTTGTGTCGCGTTTGAGGTCTGGATGGGCAAAAATTTGAGAAGTATCGATGCCTTGGGGCGGCTTCACCACCCAAAACCGGGCGGCAGGCAGTTCGATCCGGGTGATTTTTTCTCCCACGCCTTCGACCCAGGCGTTGTGACCGCGCAGGAAAAATGGCACGTCTGCACCGAGCTGAAGTCCCAACTTTTCCAATGTGAGCAGTTTGAGTTTCAGACCCCACAAGCGGTTGAGCGCCAGCAGGCAAGTGGCCGCATCGGAGGAGCCGCCGCCCATGCCCGCTTGCGCGGGGATTTGTTTTTCAACAGCAATGTGCACGCCATCGGTGCAGCCGGTGTGATGTTGCAGCAGCTGCGCTGCGCGGGTGATCAAGTCTTGTGCGGGCAAGGCGAGGGTGAGGTCTTCGCGGCTGATGGCGCCACCGGGCCGCTTTTCAAAATGAAGCGTGTCGCACCAGTCGATCAGCATGAAGACCGATTGCAGTTCATGGTAGCCATCGGGGCGACGGCCCGTGACGTGCAAAAACAAATTCAGTTTGGCCGGTGCAGGCACATCGTGCAGCGATTTCATAGGGGGATTATCGCCAGGCTTGGGGTGCCCGAAAAAAAGGCCGGCTCAGCGGTCCAGCGCGATGCGCAGCACCGCACCCGGGCTGGGTTCGCGCCGCTCTGCGTTGATGCGGCCTTGGGCGTGTGCCGACAAGTCGACTTGCCAGCCGAGTGCCTCGGTGGGGCGGCCCGCCAGCCACTCGAACAAAGCCGCTATGGGCAGTTCCGTGCCCGTCAGGCGAGCCCCCAGCCTTTGCAGACTCGGGCTGTCCACTTGTTGCTGGCCTTGTGTCAGGCGTGCGCCTTGGGGCGTCCATTCCAGGCGGGCCAGAGTGGTGCCGATGGGGCTGAGCAAGACCATCTCGCCAGCTTGGGCTGAGCCTTGCAGCTCGAAACCGGCACTCAGCGATTCTGGTGGGTCCTTGAGTACCTGGATAGCCATGCGCCCGGACCAATAGGCGTTGGCGTCCATGGGGGTCATGCGGGGTGAGGCGCAGCCTGCAGCCAGCAAAACGCTGGACAAGGCCAGCGCCAAAACCCGTCGCCGACCTTTGCTGGCGGGCTCTTTGGCGAGTGCGCAGGGCTTCATGGCTTGAATTCGAAGCGCTTCAAGGTTTCGACCAAGGTGTCGTTGTCGGCTTTGAGCAGCAAACCTTCGCGCCAGATCGCCCCGGCTTCCAGACGCTGTCCCATGACCCACAACACTTCACCCAGATGGGCTGCAATTTCTGCATCAGGGCGGGCTTTGTAGGCAGTCTGCAATATTTTGAGTGCCTCGGCATATTGGCCTTGGCGAAACGCGACCCAGCCCAAGCTGTCCTGGATGTAGGCATCTTCGGGGGCCAGCTGCAGGGCCTGCGTGATCAGTTGGCGGGCTTCAACGAGACGGATGTTGCGATCGGCCAGGGAGTAACCCAGGGCGTTGAAGGCCTGGGGATCTTCGGGTTTGAGTTTGATCAGATCGCGCAGCAGGCTTTCCATTTCGTCAAAGCGTTTGAGCTTTTCGTTGACCATGGCCATCTCCGACATCAAGTCGGTGTTTTGCGGCTGAGCATTGAGGGCTTGCTTGACCACGGTGTAAGCCTCGTCCAATTGCTTGTTGTCCCGCAACCACATGGACTGCACCAGAATTTTGCGCGTGGCCTGCTCGGCATTGGTGGTTTTGATTTGTGCGAGCACTTGTCGTGCTTCTTCCTTGCGCCCTTGTTGTGTGAGCAAGTCGGCGCGGCGGCTGGCCAACTTGATGGGGTCTGCGCCAGGCGGCACCTGGGCCAGCCATTGCTCGGCTTGAGGCAGTTGACCTTGGCGCTGCGCCATCTGGGCCAACGCCATCAAGGCTTCGGACAGTCCGGTGGGCGTTTCCTTGTCCTGGCTGACTTGGGCCAGTTCCACGTGCTTGCGCAGTTTTTCTTCAGCCTGGGCCAACTGGCCAGTTTCCTGCAGCAGCAAACCATGCACCAGCCAGCCATCGGCAAAGGCGGGGTGTTCTGCGTTCAGGCGGACAAGTTGACGCAAGGCTTCGGCCTGCTGGGATTGGGAGATGAGGTGCCTTGCGTAGCCCATTCTCAATTCAGGCTGCACCGGGCCTTGCATGGCTTGGGCCAACAAGGGCTTCATCTCGGCCGGTGCCGCAGTGGCCAAGCTCAGTGCCAGGATCAGGGGTCCAGGGGCCGATGCATCGGCCGCGCGTGCCTGGCGAGTGGCCTCAACGGCCAGAGCCAGTTGGCCGGCTTCGCGCCGCATGCGCCCGACGGAGGTCCATGCGGTGGCGGCTGTGCTGCTTTGTTTCAAGGCCGAAGTCAGGGCTTTTTCGACGGTGTCGGCGGCCATCTTCTTGTCTTGTACTCTGGCAAAAATGCGCGGCACCGAGGCAATGGCGTCATTTTGTTCTGCCGCAGGCAGCTCCCGGATCGAGACGCTCAGGGCCTGCCCAGCTTCGTCCACCCTGTTCAGGGCCAGCAAAATTTGCAGTTTGTAGCGGTTGGCTTCGGTGGCTTCGGGAATGGCACTTTTCCAAGCCTGTACCGCTTGCAAGGCCGATTCGCCAGAGCGCGATTGCAAGGCCAGATCGACGGCGCGTTGGAACAGTGCCGGATCGCGAGTCTTGCGTGCGGCATCCAGGATGAAAGAAAACCCACTGCCCGGCGAGCCGCTGCGCACGTTCAATTCGCCCAACAGCAATTGGTAAAACAAAGCGGCATCGAGCGCGGATTGTTGAGGGGCGCCTTTGTCCTTGAGCGGACTGGGGGTGCTTGTGATCGGCTTGGCCGGTTGCGCCCAAGCGCTCCAGACGCAAGTGAAGATGAGGGCAAGTCGAAACCAGAATTTCATGGCTTCATCATAATCCAGCCACCTCCTCGCGCGAACCGCGCGGCTCAAGTCCCTTTTTGTCCCAGAGCCCATGCCCGAACTCCCCGAAGTTGAAGTCACACGCCGCAGTTTTGTCGACCGCATCGCCTCGGCCCACATTTTGGCGCTGCAGCTGGGCAAACCCCTGCGCTGGCCGCTGGGCGCGCCCGCTGCCAGCCTGGTGGGGCGGCAAATTTGGGGCGTGCGAAGGCGTGGCAAATACCTGCTGCTGGACCTGGACCAAGGCCTGCTGCTGGTGCATTTGGGCATGTCGGGCAGCCTGAACTTCGCCTCCACACAGCCCGAAGCCGGCCCGCACGACCACATGGATTTGGTGACCGACCGGGGCGTGTTGCGCCTACACGACCCGCGCCGCTTCGGGGCGGTGGTCTGGGCGCCTTCCGAAGACTCTCCCCAAGCGCAAAAGTTGCTGGGGCGGCTGGGTGTGGAGCCCTTGAGCGGCCAGTTCGATGTGACGGCCTTTGCGCAAGCCCTGAAGAAACGCCAGATGGCCATCAAGCAGGTTTTGCTGGCGGGGAGTGAGGTGGTGGGCGTGGGCAATATTTACGCTTGCGAGGCCTTGTTCATGGCGGGCATTCGTCCCACGACCAAGGCTTCGCGTCTGACCAAACCCCGGGTGGCCCGGCTGCATGCGGCCATCATTCAGGTGCTGAACCGCGCAGTGGAGCAGGGGGGCAGCTCACTCAAGGATTTTGTGAGCGCCGAAGGCCGCACCGGTTACTTTCAGCTGGAAGCCGCGGTGTACGGTCGTGCGGGCGAGCCTTGCAGGGTGTGCACCACAAGCATCAAGTCCATGCTGCAAGGCCAGCGCACCACTTTTTACTGTCCCACATGCCAGAAACCATGATGACTTTGCCCCAAGGGTTTGCCCGCTGCATGGTGGATTGGCAGCGTTTGCACGGCCGCCAAAGCCTGCCTTGGCAAAACACCCAGGACCCTTACCGCGTGTGGCTGTCCGAGATCATGTTGCAGCAAACGCAGGTGACCACCGTGCTGGACTACTTTCCCCGGTTTATGACGCGCTTTCCCGATGTGGCTTGCCTCGCGGCGGCGCCGCAAGACGATGTGCTGGCGCTGTGGAGCGGCCTGGGTTATTACAGCCGCGCCCGCAACCTGCACAAGTGCGCCCAAGAGGTGATGGGGCGTTTTGGCGGGGCCTTTCCGCGCCGCGCCGAAGACCTGCAGACCCTGCCCGGCATTGGCCGATCGACCGCAGCGGCCATCGCGGCCTTTTGCTTTCGCGAGCGTGCCGCCATTCTGGACGGCAACGTCAAGCGTGTGCTGACCCGGGTGCTGGGCTATGGCGCGGACTTGGCGGTGGCCAAAAACGAAAAAGCCCTGTGGGCGCTGGCCCAAGACCTTTTGCCCGCTAAAGCCGCAGACATGCCGCGTTACACCCAGGCCTTGATGGACCTGGGCGCCACCATGTGTTTGCCGCGCAAGGCGCAGTGCGCGGCCTGCCCTGTCAGCACGGTCTGCCAGGCCCAAGCGCAGGGAGAGCCGCTGGCCTATCCCGTCAAAACCCGCAAGCTCAAGCGCAGCAGTGCCACGTTGTGGTTGCTGTGGGCGGTCAATGCGCAAGGCCAGGTGTGGTTGCAAAAACGCCCTGACAAGGGCATTTGGGCTGGCTTGTTCAGCTTGCCGGTTTTTGAATCGGAAGCGGATTTGCTGGCTGCCTGGACACAGGGCGGGGAGCCGCGATACATCGCATCCTGGAAGCATGTGCTGACGCACCGCGATCTGCATCTGCACCCGATTCACATGCTTGGGTCTGAGGAGTTTCCTCCGGATTGTGAAGGGCAGTGGGTGGATGCCATTGCCTGGCCAGATTTGGGTTTGCCCGCACCCATCCGGGCCTTGTTGGGTTCTTGAAAGCGAACGCGGCGCTGGTTCTGGAATTCAACAATCCGTAATGCATTTCGTTTAGGTAAAATCACTCCATTCATTGACCGGAGAAATTTCCATGTCCAAAGCACCCAACAAAGCCCCAACGAAGGCTTTTGCCAGCCAGGCCGACCTGACCGAAAAGAAGATCACTTTCGAGCAGCTCAGCGCGCACTGCTGGGCCTATACCGCCGAGGGTGACCCCAACTCGGGCGTGATCATCGGGGACCGTTTCATCATGGTGAGCGACGCCACAGCCACCCCGGACATGGCGCAAGACCTGATCAAGAAGATCCGCACCGTCAGCGACTTGCCCATCAAGTACGTGCTGCTGACCCACTACCACGCGGTGCGCGTGCTGGGCGCTTACGCTTACGCCGCCGAAGGCGCGACCGAGATCATCGCCAGCGAAGGCACTTTGGGCCTGATCAAGGAGCGCGGCGCGCAAGACATGAAAAGCGAGATGGAGCGCTTCCCGCGCCTGTTCCGTGGCGCGGACAGCGTGCCCGGCCTCACCTGGCCGACCATGGTGGTCGGTGGCGGTAACCCCACAACAGGCGAAGTGCCCGGCAAGCTGAGCATCAACCTGGGCGGCGTGGTGGTGCAAATCTGGCATCCGGGCCCGGGGCACACCCGTGGTGACACGATCGCTTGGGTGGAAGAAGAAAAAGTGCTGTTCTCGGGCGATTTGGTCGAGTACGAAGCCGGCGTGTACACAGGCGATGCCCAGCTCGAAGAATGGCCTGCCACCCTGGAGGCCCTGCGCGCCCTGAAGGCCGAGTTCATTGTGCCCGGCCGCGGCGAAGCCATGAAGGGCAACGCCAACGTGAACAAGGCGCTGGACTACACGAAGCGCTGGGTCGAGACCCTCTACAAAGCAGGCAAGGAAGCCGTGGCCGGCAAGATGGACCTCAAAGCCGCCATGGCCCATACCCGCCAAAGCATGGACCCGATCTTTGGCCATGTGTTCATTTACGAGCACTGCCTGCCGTTTGACGTGACCCGCGCCTACGACGAAGCCAGTGGCATCAAGAACCCCCGCATCTGGACCGCCGAGCGCGACATGGAGATGTGGCAAGCGCTGCAAAGCTGAGCCCTGCTGCAGTCCCATCAAAAAAACCGCCAAATCACGGCGGGTTTTTTGTGGGTGCTGCTTGGCGAAACGGGCTTTCAGGCTGGGTATTCAGTGTGTGTGATCAGGGCCGGTTCAGGTCCAGCAGATCCCGCTCATAGGCGCGCAAGCGCCGAGACAAACGCACGCGTTGCTCGGCTGTGGCCGTGTTGTGCAACTGCGCCAGGTTTTCGCAAGCGCGTTGCGACAGGCTTTGCACCACAGCGCGTTGTCCTGCATCGGGCGGCTGCAGCCAGCGCTGCCACACCCCCCACAACTGGGCTTCAGCTTGCGCCTGCGTCAGGTTGCTTTGCGTGATGCGCTGCAGCGTCGACAGCAAATCCTGCTGGCGGCGCTGGCGATCGCGCCGACCCCATTCGGCCGTCCAGGGGGATTGCGCCAATTGCGTCTTGATCAGGTTGATTTGAGCCGTGTTCAATTCGCCATAAAAAGAGTTGTAGCGGCTCAATGCCTTGTCCAGCCGGCGCTCCATGCGGGCATCAGTGTCCCCTTGCAGCCATTCCTTTTCCCACTCTTCGTTTTGCCGCTCCCAGTGCCTTGCCATGTGGCTGAGCTGGCGCGGTCCCAGAGCCATGGCCACGGGGGCGGCCTGCACCACCGCCTGGCGCATCAGGGTGTCGAGCCG
>NZ_JBILQU010000219.1:0-2629 GCF_044373035.1 Limnohabitans sp.
CAGGATGCGCGTGAGGCCATAGCCGCCGCGCGAGATGAGCGCCACATCGGCCCCGCTGGCGGCAGCGCGGGTGATGGCCGCGATGCGCGTGGTGTCGTCGCCCGCAAAGCGCATGTGGCTGGCCAATGCGGCCTCGTCCACCTCAACTTCATGGCCTTGGGCTTTCAGGCGCTTGATGCCGCGACGGAAAGCGGTTTTGTCGCGCACCGCGCTGGACGGGGAAAAAATGTAGATGTGGGCCATGCGGGGGTTCTTATTCAGGGCTTGAAGTGTCGCACAGCGGCCTCAGCAATCGCCCGGCCCTGCTCCTGCACAAAATGCCCTGCATCGGGCAGCAACATGGGCTCGAGGCAGCCTTTGATTTGGCCTTGCAATTGGCGCATGACCGGCTCGCCCAGCACCGGGTCTTGCTGGCCAATGGCCATGAAAGTCTGACCATGCCTGTCGTTGCGCCAAAAGTCTCGCGCTTGCCGCGAGATGGCCGCACCGGGTGAATCGGCGAACTCCGGCACCATGGGCGGAAAGGCGCGCAGCGCGGCTCGGTAGCCCTTGTCCGGGAAGGGCGCGTTGTAGGCCGCCGTCTCGGCAGGCGTCATGCTGCGGTTGCCCCGCGCAAACAGCTTGCCCACATCGAACAGCGGCTGGCTTTGGCACCAATCGCGCCAAGCCAAAAAGCCTGCACTCAAGGGGGCCTCGCCGGTGGCCAAGGTCGTGTTCATGACCAGCAAACCCTTGTAACGCTCGGGTGCGGCCATGGGCAAGGTCAGCCCCAAAATGCCGCCCCAGTCCTGCACCACCAGCACCACGCGCTGCAGGTCGAGCCGCTCAATCAAATCCAGCAAGGACTGGCGATGGGTTTCAAACTGGTGAAAACTGTCCTTCTTGGGCTTGTCGCTCTTGCCAAAGCCGATCAGGTCGGGCGCCACCACGCGGTGGCCTGCCGCCAGCCAAACCGGGATCATCTTGCGGTACAGGTAGCTCCAGGCCGGGTTGCCGTGCAGGCACAACCAAGTGAATGGGGCATTGGCGTCGCCCTCATCCAGGTAATGCATGCGCAGCCCGGCGATGCTGGGCAGGTCGTTCACATAGCGCGGCTGCCAGGGGTAGTCGGGCAAACCGGCAAAGGCCGTATCGGGCGTTCGCAAAGCGTCTTCGCGCACCGGGTCGGTGTTGATGCGCCGGGGTTTGAAAAAGTCCCTGAGCATCTGGCCGCATTCCTCGGCCAGCACGCCGCCCATGACTTGGGTTTGGGGGTTCAGCTGCCTGTGGTCAAACAAATTGAGCACCGAGCCTGCCGCCCCGGTGCGCGGATCGGCCGCGCCAAACACCACGCGGTCCAACCGAGCGTGCAGCATGGCGCCGCTGCACATGCTGCACGGCTCCAGTGTCACGTACAGCGTGCAGCCTTCGAGCCTGTAATTGCCCAACACGCGGGCCGCTTCGCGCAGCGCCATCACTTCGGCGTGCGCCGTGGGGTCGTGGCTGGCAATCGGGGAATTTCGGCCCGTGGCGATGACTTGCCCATCCTTGACGACCACCGCACCCACAGGCACCTCACCCTCTTCGGCGGCCTGTCGGGCTTGCTCCAGGGCCAGGCCCATCCAGTGGGCGTCTTGGCTTGGTGTGAGCACGCTCACGCCACCATGCCCAGCCGCTGCATCCACTGCGCCAGGGCTTGCTCTTGTTCGCCGCCTTGGGCGTAAGCGGCGTGCATGGCCGCATGTGACTCGGGGCGGTGCTGGTTGATCTTGACCTTGGTTTTCAGGTCCAGAATCTTCAACTCAAAAGCCACGATGCCATTCAGCATGCCGTGGGCGTAACTCTCTGGCAGCCCCCGCCACTGCGCGGCATAAGCCGGTTCGTGGTCGGCAATCATTTGCTTGAGCATGGCGTCTTTGGCATCGTTGCCATCCAGCATGCGGGCCTCGACCCGGGCATGCACCGCCAAATAAGTCCAGGTCGGCACACGCAGCAAATCGGGGTAAACGGCTGGCGACATGTAGGCCTGCGGACCCATGAAGGTCACCAGTGCCTGCGGCCGTGCTTGCAAGAACCCGGCATGCGGATTGGCACGGGCGCAATGACCCAAAAGCGCCACCGGCTGGCCGCTCTCTTTTATCAGCTTGAGCGGCAAATGCGTGACAAACGGAAAACCATCACCGTCGGTGGACACCAAGCTGGCGAACGGGTGTTCGCGCATGATGGCCGCGGCGTGCTGGGGGTGGTTGAATTGTTGGGGCAGGTACATGGTGATGACTGTACCAAACAGAGGGCTTCAATTACCCATTGATCAGCCTCTTGTAACAAGTCATCCGATTTTGACCTTCAAGACCAGAGGATCTACGATGTCGAATATGACCCAGCAGATAAAAAATCAACTTAAAACCGAACGCATGCGCCCCATTCATCCAGGCGAGGTGCTGCGGGAAGAGTTTTTGACGCCCTACCAACTCACGGCACATGCGCTGTCCATGGCGCTGCAAGTACCCGCCCCGCGTATCAACGACATCGTGCGTGAAAAACGCGCCATCACCGTAGACACCGCCTTGCGCTTGGCCAAGTTCTTTGGCAACAGCGCCGAATTCTGGATGGGTCTGCAAACCGACTGCGACATGGCCGTGGCGCGCCA
>NZ_JBILQU010000220.1:0-2626 GCF_044373035.1 Limnohabitans sp.
CAAACAGACGCTCGCCTTTGCGCAGCTGCAGCGCTTCGCAATCGGCCAAGAGGGCCGGGGTCAACAGGTCAATCAAGCGCTGGTCTGGGGCAGTGGTGTTCATGTGATTCAAATCATATGAGAAAGCACTGCAGCGCCGCATACTGCCCGCATGAAAACCCCATTTTTTGCCTTTGGCCAAACCCTGCCCGAATACGCGGTGCCCGTGTTCAACGAACGTGCGGTGCGCGCCAGCGCCGGTATTTTGTTTGTTGTGGCCTTTGCCGCGTTTGCACAGGCCCTGCTGCTGGGGCAATTCAAAACCACGCAGGTGTTTGTGGTGGCCTTTGTGATCGAGTTCGGCATCCGTTTGTTCGTCAACCCGCGCTGGGCCCCGGCCATGATCCTCGGCCAGTGGGTTGTGCGCGGCCAAGAGCCTGAATATGTGGGCGCGCCACAAAAGCGCTTTGCCTGGGGCATCGGCTTGACGTTGGGCCTGTGGATGATGTATTTGCTGGTGATCGAGCGCAGCATCGGGCCGATCAACATGCTGGTGTGTGGCGCTTGTTTGTTGCTGATGTTTTTTGAAACCGCGTTCGGCATTTGCATCGGCTGCAAGCTGCACGATTGGCTGCGCCCCGCACAGGCCCAACTGTGCCCCGGCGGCACTTGCCGCTACACACCGCCCTCTGGCGCGGGTGGGCACTGGGGCCAAGCCCTGGTGTTGGTGGGTTTTGTGGCGGTCATGGTGGCGGTGGCGGGCTGGGTCATGCAAGGCCCCGACTTGCGCGGCATGCACCACCCTGCCATGCACGGCGCACCCAGCCAGCCCACGGGCAGCGAAGAAGAGCGCTGCCGCGTGCCCGATTTCGCCAAGGCCATGGGCCACGAGACCATCTGGAAACAACACAACGGCTGTCTTTGAAAGGACCTGACCATGACTTCACGGACCGCCAGTTCAAGGCGGTCTGTTGGAGGGGGATGAAAACGAGCGGTGAATGATGGGGCCTGCCCCACAAGCGGCTGGGGTTGCCATAATTGGCCACTCACCCCATCGAACCCCACTGTCCCCGCCCAACCGGAGTGCCCCCATGCTCGACCCGCAAGCCCAAGCCCTGATGACTTTGTTGAGCGAAAAGGGCATCCCCCCGGTTTACACGCAAACACCCGCCGAAGCCCGCGCTTCTTACCGGGCGCGGCGCACGTTCACCCAGCCCGATGCGCCCGAGGTGGGCCGTGTGCAGGACCTGCAGTTCAACCACGCGGGTGTGGACATCGCGGTGCGGGTGTACCACCCGAGTGGGGCCACGCAGGCCATGCCCGCCTTGGTGTATCTGCATGGCGGCGGCTGGACGATTGGAGACTTGGACACGCACGATGTGCTGTGCCGCTCGCTGTGCCAGCAAGCCCATGGCGTGGTGGTGTCGGTGGATTACCGCATGGGGCCGGAGCACAAGTTTCCGGCGGCCTACGACGATGCGGTGGCGGCCTGGCAGTGGGTGGCCTCGCAAGCGGCCACTTTGGGCATTGACCCTGCACGCATCGCCATCGGCGGCGACAGCGCCGGGGGCAACTTGGCCGCAACGGCCTGTTTGGGCTTGCGTGACTTGGGTCTCAAGCCGGTCATGCAGTTGTTGATTTACCCCAGTACCCTGATGGCGCCCGACACGGCTTCATACCAAGCCAACGGCCAAGGCTACATGCTCACGCGTGAGTCCATGGCCTGGTATTCGGGCAACTACCTGCGCGGCCCGCAAGACACCCAAGACTGGCGCGCCTCGCCGCAGCTGGCCACCAGCCACGCCCACTTGCCGCCCGCCTTGGTGTTGACGGCGGGGTTCGACCCTTTGCGCGATGAGGGCCTGATGTACGCCGATGCCCTGAGCCAGGCGGGTGTGTCATCGCAATACATCTGCTTTGAGCGCCAGATCCACGGCTTCATCACCATGGGGCGGGTGCTGCAAGAGGCCAACACGGCGGTGGCCCTGTGCGCCCAGGCGCTGCGCACCGCTTGGAAGCAGGGCTGATCAGCCTTGCACCACGGCCAGATAGGCCTGGCGGGTTTCGGGGCTGACGGCGTCGAGCGCTTGCTCGTAGCGGGTTTGGTGCTGGGTCACCATGCGGGCCGAGGCGATGGTCTTGGAGCGGCAAAACCAGTGGCAGCTGTGCTGCATCAAGAACATCTCGCCCATCATGCGAAACGAGCGGTCTTTCGTGGACAGGCCTTGCAGGTTGTTCACCGCCCGTTCAATGCCTTGGGCGTGCACTTCCAGCACGCGGCGCATGTCAAACGTGAATCTGGGTGAGAGTTGGTCGATGTAAGGCAGCGCCACTTTGAAGCCACGCGCCACCGGCGCGGGCAGCTTGGCAAACTCGCGCGCCAGGCTTTGGAACTCGTGGGCCATCTGTTGCTCGGCCTGTTCTTGCAGTTGCATGATCTGTTGCTGCCGCGCCAAGTCAGACTCGCCCAGCGCCCGCATGTAGGCGCCGGTGAGTTGGGCCATGTTTTTTTCGATCTGAAACGGGCGCAATTGCTCGGCCAGCAAGGCGGTGCGTTTGCGCTGTCCCTGGGTGTTGAGCCAGTGGATGCCCATGGCCAAAATGAAGAGCAGGCTGATGAATTCCATACATACAAGGTGAGGGGGCC
>NZ_JBILQU010000090.1:0-11516 GCF_044373035.1 Limnohabitans sp.
ACCCGAGCCGTTGCTGGGCAATCTGTCAGGCTATTGGTCGCGTCGCATCGACGACGTGCATCGACTGGTCTACGCCGTGGACGATGTGGAGCTGACCGTGATTGCCTGTCGGGGGCATTACCAATAAGCTGTTCAACCGATCTGTGGAAGTGTGATGACGGCCCTTTGATGCAGTTTCAGCCGAATGGCTTGCGCAGGCCGCAAAGTTACTGCCAGATCGCTTTCTGGCCATGGTTCACCTTCAGGCCATTCCAGTCGGAAGCGCTGCATTAGCATGGCCGCTATCAGACCCATTTCGAGCAGGGCAAAGTGCTGGCCAATACACACCCGGGGGCCGGTGCCAAAGGGCATCCAAACACCTCGCGGGATGTCGGGTGCTCCGGGCAAAAAACGTTCAGGCTTGAACTCATCAGGCAACTCGAACCAGCGTGGATCGCGCTGGATCACATAAGGCGTGAAAGCAATCAGTTGGCCTTGGGGCACGGTCCATGGGCCGACTTGCAAATCTTTGAGTGCGCGACGTGTGAACAAGATGGCCGCTGGTGGATACAGGCGCAAGGCTTCTTTGAGGCTGGCTTGTAACCACGGCATTTGCTGCAAGGTAGCGGGTGTTGGTGTTTGCCCTTGCAACACCGCATCGACTTCGGCGTGGATGCGTTCGGCCACTTCTGGGTGACGAGCGATCAGGCCGCTCCACCAAGTCATGGCGGTGGCCGTTGTTTCATGACCGGCTTGAAACATCACCATGGTCTGGTCGTGCAGTTCCTGTGCGCTCAGGCGCTGCTCGGGATTTTCCGGGTCTCTGGCCAGTCGCAGCATGGTCAGCAGGTCATGGCCATCGTCGCTGGCCGTGGATTGCTGAGCTTGGATGTGCTGCTGAATCACGCGGTCCAGCGTCTGTTTGGCATGGCGCACTTTGCGCACCGAAGGCAAGGGCATCCACAGCGGCCATGAAAATGGTTTGAACAGTTCTGAAAAGCCCGAATGGCTCAGAGTCTGGATGGCCTGCGACACAGGCAGGGCATCCCGGACCTGATGGGATCCAAATAAGGCGCGCAAGATCACGTCCAGCGTCATGTCTGTCATGAGAGCGTCCATGTCCACGCTTTGGTCGCCAACGCGCTGCATTAGTGAGTTCAGCGCGTCGTGGGCAGCAGACGCCATTAAGCTGGCGTAGCCTGCCACTCGCTTGGGCGTGAACCCGGGTTGCAACATGCGGCGCTGGCGTTGCCATTGCGCGCCTTCTGTGACCAGCACGCTTTGCCCCATGGAGATGCTGAACACCTCGGTGGCGCGTTCCCAGCGGATTAGCGCGTCGGCTTGGTCCACCAGAACTTGGCGCACCCAATCGGGATGAAAGACATGGGTGATGTGTTCGTTCAGGACCTGCACTTGCGCGATGTCGGGGTGCTGGTTTTGCAAGCGTGTGACATAGCCCAAATAGTCGGCTCGCATGGTGCGTAAGAGGCTCAGTCCCCACAGTGGTGCAGCTGTGCAAGGGATTCGGTGGGCTTCGGTGTGTGTGTTCATAGTGCGATCTTGAATGGCTGGTCGCGCAGCGTCTTGAATCGAATCGACACTTTAAGGTTATTTGAATTAATAGAAGAATACTTTACATATACTTTGTGAATGACGTTAACCCATGCCCCCATTTTGTTTTCTCCAGTTCGTGCCTGGTTGCCGCCTTGGGGTTTGCATGCCTGCGTGCGTGCCGTGCTGTGGCGCAGCACGGTGGACATGGCGTTGTCCGAGTCGCAGCGGTGGGGGCATTACCCCGCAGGCCCCGTGTGCACGATCAGTGTGCTGTTTCGGGGCAGCATCGAGGTGTTGGCTGTAGGTGTGGGATGCGAACCGATGGCTGCTCGTGATTCGGTGCCGTCTTTTTCAGTGATGGGGCCGCACAGTGCGCCTCGAAGCGCTTTTTATAGTCCCGAAGCAGAGGGATTGATGGTCATCCTTTATCCGGATGCGTTTTGGGCGCTCACCGGTGTGGAGCCGCAGACATTAAGCGATCAAATAGTGGATGCCAACGATGTATTGCCTCCTGCACTGCTGACCGCGTATCAGAGGCTGATTGAGCCGGTCGATGTCGATCAGCGCGTGGAGCGTTTGTTGGCGGATCTGCTTCAAATTTGGCAGCGGTGTTCATTGAACTCGCGTGATCACAATGGGTCGCCTGAGGGATGGGGACAGAACTTTGCCCCATGGATGGAGGCCTTGGCCCTGCGTGCCGCCGCCACAGGGTGGGGCCGCAGCTTGCGTCAGTCCGAGCGCCGCGTCAAGCAGTGGACAGGCTGGTCCTTGCGTAAGTTGCAAGGTTCCGTCAGGGGGGAGGCTGCATTTTTTGCGGTGATGGAAGCCATGCTCGAAGAACGTTTGGATTGGACGCAGATCGCTTTGGACAACGGGTTTTCTGATCAAAGTCATTTCATCCGCGAGACCCGCCGCATCTCGGGCTTCAGTCCGGAGGTTTTGCGCCATGGGCTCATCCATGAGGAAGCGTTTTGGGTCTATCGGGCTTGGGCACAGTTAGCGGGGTATGAGGTGCCAAAGCCTGCGGCGCTCGCTGATTAGACCTGCTCCAAAGCGCCATCCCCCGCTGCGCCTTGCTCGCATCGCTCGGCACCAGCGTCACAGGGCCATAGGGTGTCTGGCGCAGCACATCGGCAAGCGCCATGAGGGCCTCTTCTGGGCCACTGAGCAGTTCCAATTCCAGCTCCAGCAGCGGCTCGCTCAGGTCGGTGCCGGGCACATGGATGTGGCCTTGGTCCAGCGCCACTTCGATCTTTGCGCCTCCATGGGCAATCACCCAGCGTTGGCGTTCGAAGTCGGTGCAAAACAGGGCGCGCAAGGTCGGGCGCAGCGTCATCAGGTTTTGCGCCAGCGCGGCGTCATCCACCAGTTTGTCGAACTGCAAGGCTCCCGGCGTCGTTGGGCCTTCCCACTCTTGCCTGCGTGACAGGCCGTTGTGGCTTTGGCCTGCGGTCTTCACGGTCAGCAGCCATTGCTCACCCGCCAGCCGCTCGCGCACCGCCATGCGGCGCTGTTGAAAGGCCAAGTCGGGCGTGTCGAAATAGGTGTTGAGCAGGCGTTGTGTGTTGCCTGCTTGGGTCAGCAGCGGGTGGGCCAGCAGGCGCGCTAGTTCGTCCGCAGACAGGCTGAGTTTGAGTTCGGTTTCCATGGTTGAAGGGCGGGGTCAGGGGGCTTGTCGGGGCTGAAGCCGCCGACCTACAAAAGGTTGGCCCCTTGTGCTTGTGTGTTCAGGCAAAGCGCTCGCGCAAATACGCCACGATCGCGGCCGAGTCCTTCAGCCAACGGGTTTGACCATCGGCTTCGGTGATCTGCAGGCACGGCACTTGGGTTGCGCCCGTAGCTTGCAACAAAGCGTCGCGGTTGGCGGTGTGGTGTTGCGCATCGCGCTTTTCAATCGGTAGCGACAGGCGGCGCATTTCCTGGCGCACCTTGATGCAAAAAGGGCAGGTGCTGAACTGGTAGAGCGCAAGGCTTTGGCACTGTTGGTCCACACGGGCTTGCGCCGCTGGTTCGCGCACCATGCCAGTGGGCTGGGTCAGGCGCTCTTTGAGCAGCATGACGGGGCCCAGCACAACGCGCAGGGTTCGGAAGAAAGTACGGATCACGGTTTTCATAGGTGCTTGAAATTTCAAAAGTGGTTGGATGAAAAGGTTTGGGAGCCCCGGCCTCGGGGCGATGTGTGGTGGTCTGCGGGGCTCCATCGCGGCGAGGACACCGCTCCCACAAAAAAGCGTGAATAGCGAACATCATCGGGTCGGGTCAACAGAGCAAACGCGCCAAATAGTGGCCCGTGAAGCTGGCTTTGTTTTTGGCCAGCTGCTCTGGCGTGCCTTCGCCCAGCACTGTGCCGCCACCCGCACCACCCTCGGGCCCCATGTCGATCAGCCAGTCGGCGGTTTTGATGACGTCGAGGTTGTGTTCGATGATGACGATGGTGTTGCCCGCATTGCGCAGCTGGTGCAGCACTTTGAGCAGCAGGTCGATGTCGGCAAAGTGCAGGCCGGTGGTGGGCTCGTCCAATATGTACAGCGTGCGGCCGGTGTCGCGCTTGGACAGTTCCAGCGCGAGCTTGACGCGTTGCGCCTCGCCGCCCGAGAGGGTGGTGGCGCTTTGGCCCAGGCGGATGTAAGTCAGGCCCACATCCAGCAGGGTCTGCAACTTGCGCGCGATGTTGGGCACGGCGCTGAAGAACTGGTGCGCTGCTTCCACCGTCATGTTCAGGATCTGCGCGATGTTCTGGCCCTTGTATTGGACTTCGAGTGTTTCGCGGTTGTAGCGCATGCCGTGGCACACGTCGCAGGGCACGTACACATCGGGCAAAAAATGCATCGCCACCTTCACCATGCCGTCGCCCTGGCAGGCCTCGCAGCGGCCCCCACCCGACGATGCGCTCACGTTGAAACTGAAGCGCCCGGGGCCGTAGCCGCGCTCACGGGCCGCGGGCACTTCGGCCATCAGCTCACGGATGTGGGTGAACAGTCCGGTGTAGGTGGCCGGGTTGCTGCGGGGCGTGCGGCCAATGGGCGACTGGTCCACGTTGATGACTTTGTCGAAATGCTCCAGGCCCAAGATGGCTTCGTGCGCGGCGGCTTCGTCGTGGGCGCGGTGGATTTGGTGCGCCGCTGCGGTGTAGAGCGTGTCGTTCACCAAGGTGGATTTGCCTGAACCTGACACGCCGGTCACGCAGGTCAGCAAGCCAACCGGGAACTTCACGTTCACGCTTTTCAGGTTGTTGCCGGACGCGCCCACGATCTCGATGAAGTCCTTGCCCGGTTTGTGGCGCTTAGGGATCTCGATCTTCTTGCGGCCCGACATGTACTGGCCCGTGACCGAATCGGGTGCGGCCAGGATGTCGGCGCAGGTGCCTTGCGCCATCACGCGCCCGCCGTGCACGCCCGCGCCCGGCCCCATGTCGATCACATGGTCGGCCACGCGGATCATGTCTTCGTCGTGCTCGACCACCAGCACGCTGTTGCCGATGTCGCGCAGGTGTTGCAGCGTGCCGATCAGGCGGTCGTTGTCGCGCTGGTGCAATCCGATGCTGGGCTCGTCCAGCACGTACATCACGCCCGTGAGCCCCGAGCCGATCTGGCTGGCCAGTCGAATGCGTTGGGACTCGCCGCCCGACAAGGTGTCGGCGCTGCGGTCCAGGCTCAAATAATTGAGGCCCACGTCGTTGAGGAACTTCAGGCGCAGCGCGATTTCGCGCACCACTTTGTCGGCGATCTCGGCCTTGGCCCCGTGCATGGTCAGGCCCTGAAAGTATTGTTGTGACTCACCGAGCGTGATGTGGCTGATCTCGTAAATGGCGCGGGCTTGCGCGCCTTCGCCAATGCGCACATGGCGCGCCTCGCGATTGAGGCGCGTGCCTTGGCAATCGGTGCAGGCCTGCATGTTGCGGTAGCGCGCCAGGTCTTCGCGTACCACGGCCGAGTCGGTCTCGCGGTAGCGGCGCGTCATGTTGGGGATGATCCCTTCAAACGGGTGCTTCTTGCTGACTTTCTTGCCTTGCGATGCGCCGAATTCCATCGTGTAGCTGAACTTGATTTCTTCCTCGCCCGAGCCGTGTAGCAGCACCTTTTGGTGAATCGGTGCGAGTTTTTCAAACGGCGCTTCGATGTCGAACTGGTAATGCTTGGCCAGGCTTTCGAGCATGCTGAAATAAAAGCCGTTGCGCCGGTCCCAGCCCTTGATGGCGCCGCTGGCCAAGCTGAGCGAGGGGAAGGCGACGACCCGTTCGGGGTCAAAAAATGCCATGCTGCCAATGCCGTCGCAGGTGGGGCAAGCACCCATGGGCGAGTTGAACGAGAACAGGCGTGGTTCCAGCTCGCTGATCGAGTAGGTGCACACCGGGCATGAGAACTTGGCGTTGAACAGGTGCTCTTTGCCCGTGTCCATCTCGAGTGCCACGGCGCGGTGTTCGGCCAGGTGCAGCGCGGCTTCAAAGCTTTCGGCCAGGCGTTGGCGCAGGGCGTCGCGCGCTTTGGCATCCTCTTCTGACCGAACCTTGATGCGGTCCACCACCACGTCGATGTTGTGTTTTTCGGTTTTTTTCAGCGTGGGCAGGTCTTCCACTTCAACGGTCTGACCATTGATGCGAAAACGCACATAGCCCAAGGCCTGCATTTGCTCGAAGACTTTTTCAAACTCGCCTTTTTTCTCTCTCGCAATCGGCGCGAGGATCATGAGTTTGGTGTCTTCGGGCAGGGCCAGCACGGCGTCCACCATCTGGCTGACGGTCTGCGCTTGCAGCGGCAGGTTGTGGTCGGGGCAGTAAGGCGTGCCCGCGCGGGCAAACAGCAAGCGCAGGTAGTCGTGGATCTCGGTCACCGTGCCCACGGTGGAGCGCGGGTTGTGGCTGGTGGCTTTTTGCTCGATGGAAATCGCAGGCGACAGGCCCTCGATCAGGTCCACATCGGGCTTGTCCATGAGTTGCAAAAACTGCCGGGCATAGGCCGACAGGCTCTCCACATAGCGGCGCTGGCCTTCGGCATACAGCGTGTCAAAGGCCAGACTCGACTTGCCCGAACCCGACAGCCCGGTGATCACCACCAGCTGGTTGCGCGGGATGTCGAGGTCGATGTTTTTCAGGTTGTGGGTGCGGGCCCCGCGCACGCTGATGTGGGTTTGCCGCAGCGCTGAGGCCAGATACCGCGCGGGTTCGGGTTCGTCAGGCAAGAGAGGGGGGTCAGCAAGTTTCACGGTGGCGGTCAGATCGGCAAAACCTTTGATTATCCCTGTCGGGGCTGTGGCGGGCACTCGTTGGCGTTAATCGGGGACAATTGACCTATTGTTTTCACCCTGTTTGGGTTTTCTGTGGCCGACCTTTCGCAGACATCTTCTGACTTGAACATGACGCCCACTGAGCGGCGCGCCAGTGCTTCGCTGGGGGGTATTTTGGCTTTGCGCATGTTGGGGCTGTTCCTGGTTTTGCCGGTGTTCGCCCTGGAAGCACGCCGATACCCTGGGGGCGAAGACCCCCTTTGGCTGGGGCTGGCCATGGGCATTTACGGGCTGACGCAAGGCCTGTTGCAGTGGCCGTTTGGCATGGCTTCGGACCGTTTCGGGCGCAAGCGGGTGATCGTGCTGGGCCTGATCGTTTTTGCTTTGGGCAGCTTTTGGGCCGCTGCAGCCACCGACCTGACCGGCTTGCTGATTGGGCGCAGCTTGCAGGGGGCGGGGGCCGTGTCGGCTGCCGTCACGGCCTTGTTGGCCGACTTGACGCGGGACGAGGTGCGCACCCGGGCCATGGCTTGGTTGGGCAGCACCATCGCGTTGATGTTTGCCTTGTCTTTGGTGGTGGCCCCTGTGCTGACGGTCTGGATCGGTTTTTCTGGACTTTTTGGGTTGACCGGGGCGCTGGCGCTGCTGGGCGTGGGGGTGGTGATCTGGTGGGCACCGCCCGCACCGCCGCCTGCGACGGGAGAAGGGCGTGGCCGGTTGACCGATGTGCTGGCCCATGCCGACTTGATGCGCCTGAATATTGGGGTGTTTGTATTGCACGCGGTGCAATTGGCCATGTGGGTGGCGGTGCCGTCCTTGCTGGTGCAGGCGGGCCTGAACAACTCGCTGCATTGGCAGTTGTATTTGCCAGTGGTGCTGCTGTCCTTGTTGTTTTTAGGCGTGGTGTTGGCCATGGAACGGCGAGGGCACTTGAAAAAAGTGTTTTTGCTCTCCATTGGCTTGATCGCTGTGGTGCAGGTGGGTTTGCTGGTGCAGTCGCTGGGCACGCCCAGCCTCGGTGTTTTGGCTGTCTTGTTGCTGGTGTTTTTCTGCGGCTTCAATGCGCTGGAGGCGTCGCTGCCCAGTCTGGCCTCGCTCATCGCACCCCGGGCCGTGCGTGGTGCGGCCTTGGGGGTTTACAACACCGTGCAGTCTTTGGGCTTTTTTGTGGGCGGTCTGGTGGGCGGCTGGGTGGTCAAGTCCTGGGGTAGCCCAGTGCTGTTTTTGAGCTGTGGCGCGGCCATGCTAATGTGGTTGCTGCTGGCCTTGCCCATGCAGAACCCTGTTCGGGGTGTGCCTGTGGAGCAGACCTGATGAGTCAGTGGGGAGTGGGGCATGAGGTCAACTTTCGGGCCTTGGCCTAGAGGCGAATGGCCGCCTGAGATTGGCCGCATAATTGGGCATCATTGAGGAGTTTTCATGGCATCCGTCAACAAAGTCATCATCGTCGGCAACCTGGGAGCCGACCCCGAAACCCGTTATTTGCCCTCGGGCGATGCGGTCACCAGCATCCGCGTGGCCACCACCGACCGCTACAAAGACAAGCAAACAGGGGAGATGAAAGAGGCCACCGAGTGGCACAGCATCAGCTTTTTTGCCAAGTTGGCCGAGATCGCGGGCCAGTACCTGCGCAAGGGCAGCCAGGTGTATGTGGAAGGCAGCCTGCGCACCCGCAAATACACCGACAAAAACGGCGTGGAAAAGTACGCCACCGACATCCGCGCCGACAGCATGCAGATGCTGGGCAGTCGCCAGGGCATGGGCGGCCCGTCCGAAGAGGGCGGTGGCGGTGGTGGCGCTGCTGGTGGTGGTTATGCGCCTCGCCAGTCCCCTGCGCGTCCTGCGGCTGCGCCCGCTCAGCGCCCGGCTGCGGCACCGAAGCCAGCGGCCAGCAACTTTGACGACATGGACGACGACATTCCGTTCTGATTTACACCTGCGACTATTTGCTTTTGCAAGCCCCAACCCGTGGCTCACCCCACGGGTTTTTTAACGCCCCTCATTGCCCATGACCGAACAAGCTCCCGCTTCCTCCGTGCAGCACCTGGGTTTTGCCTGGTTTGCCATGGTCATGGGCCTGTGTGGTTTGTCGCTGGCCTGGGCGCGGGCTGTGCCCCATTGGGGGTCTGTGGCGCTGCAGGTGTCGCTGGGGTTGGGGGTGTTGGCGGCCGGGGTGTTGACCCTGTTGCTGCTGGGCCAGTTGTGGCGGCTGCTGCGTTACCCGGCGGCCTTGCTGGCCGATGCCAGGCACCCATTGCGGCATGTGTTTGTGGCGGCGCTGCCGTCCTCGCTGGTCTTGTTGCCCACGGTGTGGGTGGTGCACCAGGGTTACAGCCTCTGGGCCGATGGACTGTGGATGCTGGGCGCAGCCGGTTTGCTGTTGGCCACCTTGGGGGTGGTCGGGCGTTGGCTGCAGCCAGGTTTGACGGCGCAAGATTTTTGGCCCGGTATCACCCCCGCTTTGTTCATTCCTGTGGTGGGCAATGTGTTGCCCGCTTTGGCAGGGGCGAGCTTGGGGCACCCGGTGTGGGCGGCTGCGCAATACGGGCTGGCGGCGGTGCTGTGGCCGGTGGCGTTGGCGCTGGTTTGGGTGCGCATTGGCATGTGGGGTTTGTGGCCGCAGCGCCTGTTGCCCACCACCTTCATCATGATCGCGCCGCCTTCGGTGCTGGCCCTGTCGGGGCATGCCCTGGGTGCGCCCGCGTTGGTGGTGCACATGCTGGCAGGCGTGGCTTTGTTTTTCACCTTGCTGTCTTTCACCGTGCTCAAGCGCTGCCTGCAGCAGCCTTTTGGCATGCCTTTTTGGGGGATGTCTTTTCCCTTGGCGGCTTCGGCGGCGCTGGGCTTGCTCCTGAGCCCCGAACCAGGGCTTGCGCAGTGGCTGGCCAGCTTGTGGTTGGGGGTCGTCACGGGCGTCATCGGCGCCTTGCTGCTGGCCACGCTGCGCGGGCTCATGCGAGGGCAACTTCTGCAGCCCGAAGGACCTGCGCCTTTACCCAAGCTTGTTTCGCATCAAGCCCAGTCTGTGGCGCGGGCGTGAGCTCGGTGCGCAGGATCTTGGGCGCGCCCACCACTGAGTTTGGGCTTACTTGGGGCGGGCGCTGGCCGAATGGATTGGCCATGAATGAATTCACTCCCCGACTCTTGCCAGCAGCCGATGCCCACCGGCTTGTACTGCACAATATAAAAACGGTGGGCGGGTTAAAAATCAGTCCTGGCCAAGGCCTTGGATTGGTGATGCGTGTTGAGATTTTTGCCAGTTGGTTTTGGAGGATGAAATGAATTTGCAATTGACGAACAAGACGGCGCTGGTCACAGGTGCCAGCGTGGGCATTGGCCGTGGCATTGCCAAAGCCCTGGCCGCTGAAGGTGTGCGTGTGGCCGTGTCCGCACGACGCGTGGACAAGTTACGCGAGTTGGCGGACGAAATCGTGGCTGCTGGGGGACATGCACCGGTGATCATCGAGTCGGAC
This sequence comes from Limnohabitans sp., assembly GCF_044373035.1. Taxonomy (GTDB): domain Bacteria; phylum Pseudomonadota; class Gammaproteobacteria; order Burkholderiales; family Burkholderiaceae_C; genus Limnohabitans_A. The sequence continues at coordinate 10,230 of NZ_JBILQU010000090.1, forward strand.
CTGTATGCGGACGACGCGGCCAAACGTTTGGCAGAGGCGGCTTTGGCGGGTTTGGGCAGTGTGGATATTTTGGTGAACAATGCCGGAGGCTCGCGCAGCTTCAAGGAGCTGCATGTGAGCGAAGAGGCCTGGCAAGAAGCCATCACCTTGAACTTTCACCGCCCACGCCAAGTGGCCGATGCCCTGATCGATCAAATGATTGAACGCAAATGGGGCCGCATCATCAACATCACCGGCAAGAGCGAACCCGAGCACACCAACGGTGCTTTTTGCGCAAAAGCCGGCATCCACAGTTGGGCCAAGGGTTTGTCGCGCATGGTGGGCAAGCACGGCGTCACCGTGAACTGTGTGCCGCCTGGCCGCATCCATTCAGAGCAAATTTTTCGCAACTACACGCCCGAATACCGCCAATGGCAGTGCGACAACGAGATTCCTGTGGGCCGCTATGGCGAGCCCGAAGACATGGCCAATTTGGTCACCTTCTTGGCATCGCCCTTGGCCAGTTACATCACCGGCGCGGTGATTCCTGTCGACGGCGGTTTGCGCAAGTACCAGTTCTGATCCAGCTCGGGCACCTTGCCCTGAAAGTGTTTATGACGGTGGATGTTTTGGTGATTGGCGGCGGCAACGCGGCCCTGTGTGCGGCGCTCATGGCCCGTGAAGCCGGTGCCAGCGTGATGCTGCTCGAATCGGCACCGCGCGAGTGGCGCGGTGGTAATTCGGGCCATACCCGTAATTTGCGCTGCATGCACGATGCGCCGCAAGACGTGTTGGTCGATGCCTACCCGGAAGAAGAGTTTTGGCAAGACCTGCTCAAAGTCACCGGCGGTTTGACCGACGAGCATTTGGCCCGTCTGGCGATCCGCCACTCGGCCACATGCAGGCCCTGGATGGTCAAGCACGGGGTGCGTTTTCAGCCGTCTTTGTCCGGGGCTTTGCACACGGCCCGCACCAACGCGTTTTTCATGGGCGGGGGCAAGGCCTTGGTGAATGCCTTTTACCGCAGCGCCGAAAAGCTGGGCGTGCAGATCCACTACAACGCCGAGGTGGATACCGTCGAATTGGACGAGGGCCGCTTTGTGGCCGCATTGGTCATGCACAAGCAGTCCGATGGCAGCGTGCGGCGCGAACGCATCGAGGCCCGCACCTGTGTGTTGGCCGCAGGCGGTTTTGAGTCCAACCGCGAATGGCTGCGCGAGGCCTGGGGCCAAAACGAGCGCGGTGAATACCCGGCTGATCAGTTTTTGATCCGGGGCACGCGTTACAACCAAGGGGTCTTGCTCAAAC
>NZ_JBILQU010000012.1:0-44706 GCF_044373035.1 Limnohabitans sp.
CTATTGCGGCACCACCATGTCCAATGGGGTGGCGGGCATGACGGCCAAGCAGGCCCTGGCCTTGTCGCGCCAGCCGCCGCCCGGGCGGGCGTTCCGCATCTGGCATGTGCGGCGTGACCCTGAAATGCTGCTGGGCATTTTTGCCCGCGATGTGCTGCGCTTGCCGATCAAACTGGTCTTCACCTCGGCTGCACAGCATTTGCATGGGCGGTTTCCCCGCTGGTTGATTTCCAAAATGGATGCGGTCATCTCGACCACGCCGCTGGCGGCCTCGTTTGTGCCCAACACCACGGCCGTGGTGCCCCACGGCATTGACCTGTCGCGTTTTGCGCCGTCGCCTGACAAGCTCAAGGCCTGGGCCGATTCAGGGCTGCCCGGCAGCTACGGCATTGGTGTGTTTGGCCGCGTTCGGCCCGACAAAGGCAGCGATGTGTTTGTGGATGCCATGATCGAGGCGCTGCCGCATCTGCCGGGTGCCACAGCCGTGATCGCCGGGCTGGCCCTGCCGCAGCACCAGGCCTATCAACAAGCCCTGATCGACAAGATTGCTCAGGCGGGACTGTCTGAGCGCATCGTGTTTTTGGGCGAAGTGCCCGCTGGCGAGGTGCACCGGTGGTACCAGCGTTGCCTGCTTTGCGTGGCTTGCCCGCGTTACGAACCCTTTGGCCTGACCCCTTTTGAGGCGGCAGCCACCGGCTGTGCGCTGGTGTGTTCGCGCACCGGGGCGTTTGACCAACTGGTGCTGCCCGGCGTCACGGGCGAGCTGGTCGATACCGGCGATGCGCCCGGTCTGGCCCAAGCCGTGCAACACGTGTTGGCCGATTTGCCCACTGCCGTGCAGATGGGCCATGCCGCACGCGAGCGGGTGTCGCAGGTGTTCTCGTTGGCCAAGGAGGCCGAGGGCATTGGCCGGGTCTACCAGCAGTTGTTTGACCAGGCCCCCCGGTCTTGATGGGGATGGACTTGTCCTGGACAGAACGCCTGGCGCTGTGGGCCTACGGCGTCATGATGTGTGCCTTGCAGCCCTTGCTGCGCCGCAAACTTCGCCGCCGGGGCCTGCAAGAGCCTGGTTATCTGATGCACATGCCCGAGCGCTTTGGCTTGTACGACGGCCTGGCGCCTGAGCCCGGGCGCATCTGGCTGCATGCCGTCTCCTTGGGGGAGACGCGGGCTGCGGCCATCCTGATTGAGGCCTTGCGCACTGTTTGGCCCGACATGCGCTTGCTGTTGACCCACAGCACGGCCACCGGTTGGGCGCAGGGGCAGTCCTTGTTGCGCCCAGGCGATGCACAAGCTTGGCTGCCATGGGACACACCCGAGGCCACCCGGCGTTTTTTGCAGCACCACCGGCCCCGGCTGGGCATCCTGATGGAGACCGAGGTCTGGCCTGTGTTGGTACAAGCTTGCGCGCAGGCACGGGTGCCCTTGGCGCTGGTCAATGCCAGGCTGAACGACAAGTCACTGCGCTCGGGTTTGCGCTGGTCGCTGCTGTCGCGTCCGGCTTACCGGGGCTTGAGCGCGGTGTGGGCACAAAGCCCGGAAGACGCGGCCCGCCTTGGGCAAGTGGGTGCCACGGTGCAGGCGGTGTTGGGCAACCTCAAGTTTGACGTGCAGCCCCAGCCGGATGGGTTGGCATTGGCCCAAGTTTGGCGCCAACAGTGGCATCGCCAGGGTGTGCAGTGTCCGGTGGTCATGCTGGCCAGCACCCGCGAAGGTGAGGAGACCCTGTGGCTGCAGGCCTTGATGGCCAAGGCGGATCGCTTGGCCGCGTTCCGGGCGGCGGGCGTGGTCTGGTTGTTGGTGCCCAGGCACCCTCAGCGCTTTGATGAAGTCCACGATGTGTTGGCTGCGCAGGGTCTGAGTGTTGTTCGTCGCTCGAACTGGGACTTGGGTCAAACGCTGCCTTTTCAAGCCGACAAGGTGCCCGTTTGGCTGGGCGACAGCTTGGGCGAAATGCCGGTGTATTTTCAGAGCGCCGACATGGCCTTGCTGGGCGGCAGTTTCATGCCTTTGGGCGGACAAAATCTGATTGAGGCCTTCGCCTTTGGTTGCCCGGTCATCATGGGCCCGCACACCTTCAACTTTACCGAAGCCGCCCACAACGCAGAACAAGCGGGGGCCTCAGCCCGGGTCAGTGACATGGATGGTGCGTTGGACCAAGTGCTGGCTTGGCTGCGCCAACCCACTGATCTGGCCATCGCCCGCCAAGAAGGGCTGGATTTGGTGGCCCAAAGCCGGGGCGCTGCCAAGCGCTATGCACAGGCCATCGCCGGACTGCTCTGAAGTGCTACCGACCTAGAAAGCCAAGAACTTTGTCGCCCCCGGCGGCAGGGCGATGCCGCTTATTTTTGCAGCAAGCCGCTGACCGCCTGCAAATCGGCGTCTTGCAAAGTGCCGCTGGACTGGCGCAGACGCAACTGGCCCAGCAGCACATCGTGGCGGGCCTTGGCCAGGTCGCGTTTGGTCTGGAACAGCTGGCTTTGGCTGTTGAGCACGTCGATGTTGATGCGCACGCCCACTTGGTAGCCCAGTTTGTTGGCGTCCAGGGCGCTTTGGCTGGAGGCTTCGGCCGCTTGCAAGGCCTTGATCTGGCTCAGGCCTGATTGCACGCCATAAAAGGCGGTGCGGGTGGCTTGGGCCACGTTGCGCTGGGCAGCGTCCAGTTCGTTGCGGGCTTTGTTTTGCAGGGCCACGGTTTCCAGGATTCGGTTTTGGCTGGCTTGGCCGGTGTAAAGCGGCATGTTGAAGGCCACCCCGATCGTGGCGACATTGGTGTTGGGCTGAGTGAGCGCGCCATTGCGGTAGCGCGTCAGGCCATAGCTGGCGTTCAGGTCCACGGTGGGCTTGAGGGCGGCTTTGGCTTTGTCGATTTCCAGTTGAGCCACTTCAAGTGCAATGCGGGCCTGTGTCAGGCTGGTGTTGTTGGTTTCAGATTGGGCCACCCATGAATCGATGGTTCCGCTGTGCAGACGGGCGATGTCGGCCTCGGCTTGCAAGCCCAGGGGCTTGACCTGGGCGGTGCCCACGGTTTGGTCGAGTGCCAGCCGTTTGACCTGCAGGTCGTTGTCGGCGGCGATTTCTTGCGCTGTGACCAGGTCAAAGCGGGCCTGGGCTTCACGCGTGTCGGTGATGGTGGCGGTGCCGACTTCGAAGTTGCGCTTGGCCGCGGCCAGCTGTTCAGACACGGCTGTCTTTTGTGCCTGGACGAAGCTCAGGCTTTCTTGCGCCGTCAGCACGTCAAAGTAGGCTTGGCTGGTGCGAACCATCAGTTCCTGCTCGGCCGCTTTGAGCTGGGCCTGTGCCAAGTCAACTTGTTTCATGCCTTGTGAAAAGCTGGCCAGGTTGGCCGGGCGATAAAGTGGTTGGCTGCCACTGACCGACAGGTTCAAGGTGCCAAACGCTCCACTGCCCATGGCGTTGGATTGGTTGTCCAGATTGCTCTCGGACAGATTGCCCCCTAAACCCGCTGTGGGCCGCAGCAAGGCTCTGGCTTGGTCGGCCTTGGCCAGCGCGGCTTCATACTGCGAGCGCGCGGCCTTGAACGTGGCGTCGTGGCTTTTGGCCGCCTGGTACAGGGTGGCCAGGCTTTGGGCCTGTGCGGTGCCTGCAAAGGCGGTCATCAGGGCCAAAGTCAGGGGCAGGGTGCGCAGTTTCATGGCGTGTCTTTGTAAAAAATGGCGGTACCACAGGGGGCCAAAAGTTGGTTCAATAAACGGGGATGCTGGGGTCCACTTGCGCAGACCAGGCATGAATGCCCCCGGCCACATTGACCACCTCAAAGCCGTGCTGCATCAAGAAGCTGGCCACTTGCATGCTGCGCGAGCCGTGGTGACACAGGCAAGCAATCGGGCGGGTTTTGTCCAATTCGTGCAAGCGTGCCGGGATGGTTTGCATGGGGATGTGCAGCAGGTCCATGCCTTCAGGCTGGGCGCTGGCGGTTTGCACTTCCCAGCCCTCGCGCACATCGAGCAAGACGGGGCGCTGGTCCTGTTGGCTGGCCCAATCAGCGATTTGGGCTGGATAGATTTGCTGCATGGGGCGTCTCAGAATTTAAAGCGCGAAGGCTCGACAAAGCCGGACAGGCGTGGCGCGTTGCAGTCCCATGGCTCGGTGGTGGTCCAGCTGTTGTCGTGGGTGCGGTTGATGAGGGTGGCGCGCATCATCGGTTCGTCGCCCACGATGGCGGCGAGGCGCCCCCCCACAGAGAGTTGCTGCATCAAGGCGGCGGGCACTTCGGCCACGGATCCACTGATCAGGATCACGTCAAACGGACCGTCGGCGGCAGCGCCTTGGCTGCCATCGGCTGTGCGCACCACCACGTTGGTCACACCGGCCCTTTGCAAGTTGGTTTGGGCCTGCGCGGCCAAAGCCGGGTCGATCTCCAGGCTCAGCACGTTGACCGCCTGATGCGCCAGCAAGGCGGCCATGAAGCCCGAACCGGTGCCGATGTCCAGCACCTTGTCGGTTTTTTGCACAGCCAGGTCTTGCAGCAACCGCGCCTGCACGCGCGGGGCGAGCATGACCTGGTGGGGCAGGGTGCCCAACGGTATCTCCATGTCGACGAAAGCCAAAGCCTTGTGCGCCAGGGGCACAAAGTCTTCGCGGCGAACGGTGGACAGCAGCGCCAGCACGTGCGGGTCCAGCACTTCCCAGGGGCGGATTTGCTGCTCAATCATGTTGAAGCGGGCCTGGTTCAGATCCATTTTTTTTACTCCTGCGGGGGTCTTGGTCAAATATCTGTTGATTTTAAGGGGCACGCGTGTCCTGAGCCTGACGGGCCGGGGTCAAGCCTGCCTTGGCACGCAGCCATTGGGCCAGATCGTCCATGTAGCAGTACACAACCGGCACCACCACCAGCGTCAGCAAGGAGGAGGTGATGACCCCGCCGATGACGGCCTGGCCCATGGGCGCGCGTTGCTCGGCGCCTTCGCTCAGCGCAAAGGCCAGCGGCACCATGCCAAAGATCATGGCCAAAGTGGTCATCAAGATGGGGCGCAGCCGCACCTTGGCCGCCAGCAGCAGCGCTTCGCTGCGCTCTAGGCCGTCCTCGCGGGCGCGGATGGCAAAGTCCACCAGCAAGATGGCGTTTTTGGTCACCAGGCCCATGAGCATGATCACGCCGATGAGGGAAAACATCGACAAGGTCGAGCGAAAAGCCATCAAGGCCAGCACCACGCCAATCAAGGTCAGTGGCAAGGAGGTCATCAAAGCCAAGGGCTGCAAGAAGCTTTTGAATTGGCTGGCCAAAATCATGTAAATGAAGATCACCGCCATGGCCAGGGCTGACAAAGCGTAGCTGAAAGACTCGCCCATGTTTTTGGTCGAGCCACCAAAGCTGTAGCGGTAGCCGGGCGGCAGGTTCAGGCTGTCCATGGCTTTGCGTACATCGGCCGAGACCTCGCCTGCGGAGCGTCCGAACACGTTGGCGTTGATGGCCACTTCGCGCATCATGTCGCGGCGGTTGATCTGGTTGGAGCCGGTGGTTTCGCTGACCTTGGCCACCTGGCCCAGGCGCACGATGCGTGGGCTGCCATCGGCAGCGGGTGCCACCATGAAGGGCAATCGTTCCAGGTCTTGCGGGCTGTTGCGGGCCTCGGGTGCCAGGCGCACGTTCACGTCGTAGGTCTGATCGTCGGGGGCACGCCAGTTGCCCACGGTTTGCCCCGCCACCAAAGTGCGCAAAGGCCCCGCCAATTGCGCCGTGCCCAGGCCCAGGTCCGATGCCGCGTCGCGCAGCACCTCGACGCCGATGACGGGCTTGTTGGGTTTCACGCTGGAGTCCAGGTCCACCAAGCCGGGGATGCCCTGCACCTTGGCCAAGGCCAGCAGCGCCAGGCGCTCCAGCTCTTTTTGGTCGGGGCCTTGCAGCGAAAACTCCACTTGCTTGTTGCCGCCAATCGCGTCGAGCAAACCGGCGTGCGTGACCGCGATGCCGGGCACTTGTTTCAGGCGTTCGCGCAGAACGGCCGACATCTGGTCGGCGTTGCGGTTGCGGTTTTTGCGGTCCACCAGTCGGATGTACAGGTTGACGTTGTTCTTGCCCTGCGCATTGGCGGTGTTGATGGTGCTGACGGTGTAGCGCACTTCCGGGAAGTCACGCAGGATGGCCTCGACCTGGCGAGTTTTGGCCTCGGTGGCTTCGAGCGAAGTGCCCACCGGAGTTTCGAACTTGACCGAGGTTTCAGAAAAATCAGCTTTGGGCACGAACTCGGTGCCCAGCAGACGGACCATGAACACGCTGGCTACAAAAATACCCAGCGCCAGAAACACGGTGGACTTTCTGTGCACCAGCGCCCAGCGCAAGATGCCCTGGTAGCCATCGGCCAAGCGTTCGGTGCCTCGGTCAAACCAGCCGGTCACGCGGCCAATGCTTTTGTCGTACCAGTTGACAGGCGTTTGGTTTTTGCCATGCGCGTCGATGGCCGGGTCGTGCCAGATGCTCGAGAGCATGGGGTCGAGCGTGAAGCTCACAAACATCGAAATCATCACGGCCGCCACGATGGTGATGCCGAACTCGTGGAAGAACTTGCCGATGATGCCTTCCATGAAACCGATCGGCAAGAACACCGCCACGATGGACAAGGTGGTGGCCAGCACGGCCAGGCCAATTTCTTGGGTGCCCTCCAAAGAGGCCTTGTAGGCGTTCTTGCCCATTTGCACATGGCGCACAATGTTTTCGCGCACCACGATGGCGTCGTCGATCAGCAGGCCCACGCACAGGCTGAGCGCCATCAGCGTGATCATGTTGATGGTGAAGCCGAACATCTGCATGAACATGAAAGTGCCGATCAGCGAGATCGGCAGCGTCAGCCCCGTGATGACCGTCGAGCGCCAGGAGTTGAGGAATAAAAACACGATCAGCACCGTGAGGATGGCCCCCTCGATCAGGGTCTGGCGCACGTTGTTCACCGACACGCGGATGGGCCGCGAGTTGTCGGTGATGGGTTCAAGCCGCAGGCCCGGCGGCAGCTGGCCTTTCAACTCGGCCACGGCCTTGACCAAGCCATCGACCACCTGGATGGTGTTTTCATCTTGCGACTTTTGCACCGACATCAAGAGCGTGCGCTGGCCGTTGTAGAGCGCCAGGTTTTCCAGCTCTTGTGCGCCGTCTTTCACCGTGGCCACTTGCGACAAGCGTATGGGGGTGCCGTTTTTGCGGGCTACGATGATGCGGCCAAAGTCCTCGGGCCGCTCCATGCGCGAGCTGATCTGCACCATGCGCTCTTGCTCCAGCGAGCGGATCGCGCCCACGGGCAAGTCCTGGTTCTCGTTGCGCACAGCGGCCACCACCTGCTCGGCGGTCACGCCCAAGGCCTCCATGTTGGCCGGGTTCAAATACAGGTTGATTTCGCGTTTGCTGCCGCCCACCAAGGTGACCGAGCCCACACCACGCACGTTTTCCAGACGCTTTTTGAGCACTTGCTCGGACCAATTGGTCAACTCCACTGCGCTGAGTTTGTCACCCTCCGGTATGACGGCCAGCGACCATACGGCGCGGCTCGAGGGATCAAAACGCAGCACCCGGGGTTCTTTGACCTCGGTGCGCAGCAGGGGGCGCAGCGAGGCGACTTTTTCGCGCACATCTTCCGCCGCTTTGCGGCCGTCGATTTGCAGCTGGAACTCCATGATCACCACCGACTGGTTTTCGTAACTGCGCGAGGTCAGGGTGCTGATGCCGGCGATCGAGTTGACGCCTTCTTCGATCTTTTTGGAGACTTCGCTCTCCACAATCTCTGGCGAGGCCCCGGGGTATTCGGTGCTGATGACCACCACCGGAAAGTCGATGTTGGGGAATTGATCGACTTTGAGGCGCTGGAAGGAGAAGATGCCCATCACCACCAAGGCCAACATGACCATGGTGGCAAACACCGGGTTTTGCAAACTGACGCGGGTGAACCACATGCTGTCAACCCTGTTATTTCGCTGCGCTGGCGGCTGTGGCCTGCGCTGCAGCCGGGGTCAAATCTGGCTTGGCCGCAGCCGTGAAGCGGACTTGAACCCCCTCGCGCAAGGCCCCCACGCTGCCCGACAACACTTGCTGGCCTTCGGACACGCCGGCCACGGCCACCAGGTTTTGTCGCTCACCTTCGCTGCGCTCGCCGGTCCGTACCGTGATGTGCGCGACCTTGCCTTCCTGCACCACCTGCACATAGGGCTGCGGTTTGTCGGTGCGCACGCTGCTCACGGGCACGGCCAGCACTTGCAGGCTTTGCGTGCCCAAGCTGCCCTGTGCAAACAAGCCTTGGCGCAAGCCTTCACGGCCTTGGATGCCCAAGTAAACCACGACGCTGCGGCTGCCCGTTTGGGCGCTGGGGTTGATGCGCAAGACTTTGGCCGACACCGGCTGGGCCACGCCTTCCACCTGCAACTGCGCTGTCATGCCCACCCGCACGCGGCTGGCGTCTTCGGCTGTCAGGGCGGCTTCCATCTCCAGTTGCGAGAGGTTGATCACCTCGACCAGCCGGGCCTCGATGGCCACGCGCTCGCCAGGTTGGACCAGGCGCTGCGCCACCACACCCGTCAGGGGCGAGCGCAGCGTGGCGTCGGCCAGTGACTTGTCGGCCAAGTCCAGCGCCGCCAGTGCCGCTGCGTGCGTGGCCTTGGCCCCGTTCAGGCTGGCCTGGGAGTTGAGCAGGGCGGTTTGCGAAATGAAGCCTTGGTTCACCAGGGCCTGGTTGTTGTCAAACTGGCGCTGGGCAATGTCCACTTGGGCTTTGGCCGAATCGGCTTGCTGCTGCGCCTGGCGCACACGCGCTTGGTACTCGTTCGGTTCGATACGGGCGATCACCTGGCCAGCTTGCACCCGGTCACCTTCGCGCACGCTCAGTTCTTGCAGCTCACCGGCCACACGGGCCTTGACCACGGCGCTTTGGGTGGCCTTGAGGGCGCCTGATACGGCGATGCCCAAGCTCAGGGTTTGGGTCTGGGCTGTGAACACGTCGGAGGCGGCCAGCTCGATGCTGGGCACCGCGGCGGCTGTGGGCGCTGTCGGGGCGGTGGCGGTTTGGCGCTGGCTGGCCCAGCGGGCACCGCCTGCAACGAGTGCGGCCACAGCCACGGTCGAGAGGATCCAGCGGGTTGATTTTTTCATGGTGAGACGGGTGTGATCCGGTGAGGATCAGGGTTTTGAAAGGCCTCGGGCCAACAATTGTGCATGCTGTGAAATGAAGGCTTCCGGGTCAATTTGCTCATGGCTGGGGCAGCACGGCCCCATGGAGTGCTTCCACATGACCAAAAACAGCAAAGGGGACATGACCGAGTGCAGTGCCAGTTCTACATGGACGGCGCGGAACTCACCCCGGTCAATGCCACGCTGCAGGGCGCTGCGCACCAAAGCGTGGGCGGGCGTGATGACTTCGGTGCGAAAAAAATCAGCCAGGTCCGGAAAGTTGTTGGCCTCGCTCATCACCAGTTTAGAAATGCCCGAGGCCTTGGTCGCGCCGTAGCGCCGCCACCACTGCAGCATCATCCACTCGATCAATTCGCTGGCGCTGCCTTGAAACTGTGCCACCTCGGCCGCGCCTTGGGCCACGGGGGCGACCACGTTCTCGCGGACCACGGCCTTGAACAGTTCTTCCTTGCTGGGAAAGTACAAAAACAAAGTCCCTTTGGACACGCCAGCCCGCAAGGCGACCTCTTCGACACGGGTGGCGGCAAAGCCTTTTTCCACAAACAAGTCCAGCGCTGCTTCAAGCAATTCGCCCGGGCGGTCTTGTTTGCGTCGTTCGCGTTTGTGGGGGGCGTGGGGGTTGGCGTTGCTCACGGGTGATTTAATGACTGAGTGGTTAGTAATGTACGGTTTGTGCGCGTCTTCGTCAAGGCGCAAGCGCACTTTGGGCCCGCAACAAAAAAAAGGCTGCCCATGCGCAGCCTTTTGCTTGTTGAAAGCCAAGCCTCAGTTTGAGAAAGCAGGAATCCCGGTGATCGCGCGGCCCAAAATCAGGGCGTGCACATCGTGTGTGCCTTCATAGGTGTTGACCACTTCCAGGTTCACCAGGTGGCGGGCCACGCCGTATTCGGCGCTGATGCCGTTGCCGCCCATCATGTCGCGCGCCATGCGGGCGATGTCCAGGGCCTTGCCGCAGCTGTTGCGCTTGAGGATGGAGGTCAGGTCCACCGAGGCGGTGCCTTCGTCCTTCATGCGGCCCAGGCGCAGGCAGCCTTGCAGGCCCAAACTGATTTCGGTCAGCATGTCGGCCAGCTTCTTCTGGATCAGCTGGTTGGCGGCCAAGGGGCGGCCAAACTGTTGGCGGTCCATCACGTACTGGCGGGCGCGGGTGTAACAGTCTTCGGCAGCGCCCAGAGCGCCCCAGGCGATGCCGTAGCGGGCGCTGTTCAGGCAAGTGAACGGGCCTTTCAAGCCGCGCACTTCGGGGAAGGCGTTTTCCTCAGGGCAAAACACTTCGTCCATGACGATTTCGCCGGTGATGGAGGCGCGCAAGCCCACCTTGCCGTGCACGGCGGGGGCGGAGAGGCCTTTCCAGCCCTTTTCCAAAATGAAGCCGCGGATCTGGCCGCCGTCGTCCTTGGCCCAGACGACGAACACATCGGCGATCGGGCTGTTGGTGATCCACATCTTGGCACCGGACAGGCTGTAGCCGCCGGGCACCTTCTTGGCACGGGTGATCATGCTGCCGGGGTCGGAGCCATGGTTGGGTTCGGTCAAGCCAAAGCAGCCGATCCACTCGCCACGGGCCAGCTTGGGCAGGTATTTTTGTTTTTGCGCTTCAGAGCCAAAGTCATGGATGGGCAACATCACCAAAGACGACTGCACGCTCATCATCGAGCGGTAGCCCGAGTCCACACGCTCGACTTCGCGTGCCACCAGGCCGTAGCAGACGTAGTTCAGGCCCGCGCCGCCGTACTGCTCGGGGATGGTGGCACCCAAAAGGCCCAGCTCGCCCATCTCGCGAAAGATGGCCACGTCGGTGGTCTCATTCAAAAAGGCATCGGTCACGCGGGGCAGCAGGCGATCTTGGCAATAGGCGCGGGCGGCTTCTTGCACCTGACGCTCGTCAGCGGTGAGTTGAGCGCTGAGCTGAAAGGGGTCTTCCCAGTTGAAGGTGTTTTTGGTGGCGGCCATGGTGGGTGTCTCCGTGAAAAAAATCTTGAAACCGATTGTCAGGCTGAGATGAATAGTTGTCTAATATTGATTGCCTATTCATCAATACATTATTTTAATTCATGGAATTTCGTCACCTGCGCTATTTCCTCATGCTGGCCGAAGAGCTGCACTTTGGCCGTGCGGCCCAGCGTCTGTCTATCTCGCAGCCGCCGCTCAGCCTGAACATTCAGCAGCTCGAAGCCTCGGTGGGGGCTCAGCTGTTCACCCGCAACAGCCGGGGCGTGCAGCTCACGGCGGCGGGCCAAGCGTTTGTGCCCGCTGCCCGTGCCTTGCTGGCGCAGGCCAGCGCCGCAGCACGAGAGGCGCGCGATGTGGCCGAGGGTCAATCGGGCCAGCTGCACATCGGTTTTGCCGGGACCATGTTGTATTGCGGCCTGCCGCAAATCCTCAGCCGCTTTCAAGTCAGCCACCCGCGTTTGCGTTTGGTGCTGCGCGAGCTGAGCTCGTCCGAGCAGTTGTCAGACTTGCTGCGCGAGCGCCTGGATGTGGGCTTTGTGCACACGCCCCGCGTGCCGCAAGGTTTCGAGCAAATTTTGGTGGCCAGCCAGCCCTTGTTGGCGTGTTTGCCTGCCAGCCACCCGTTGGCGGGGGCGGCCAGCATCGGCCTGGGTGAGCTGGCCGGGCAAGACCTGGTGGTGGTGTCCCGCACGGTGTCGCCCGATTACCACGAGCGCATCCTGATGCTGTGCGAGCAGGCCGGTTGGATGCCTCAGGTGGTGCACGAGTTGCGCCATTGGCTGAGTGTGGTGTCCTTGGTCTCGCAAGGCCTGGGTGTGGCGATGGTGCCGCAGGCCCTGCAGCAGTCGGCGCTGGCAGGTGCGGTGTTTGTGCCGCTGCGTGATGTGGATGTGCGCTACGACACGCGCTGCCTGTGGCGCAGCGACCGAGACCAGACGGCGCTGGGGGATTTTGTGCAGGCGGTGCAGGGCGGGCTGCTGCCCCACGGATAATTCAAACCTCTTCAACAAGGAACCCACATGACCCAAACCCTGATCTTAGGCGGCGGCTGCTTTTGGTGCACCGAGGCGGTGTACGTCAAGGTGCGCGGCGTGACCGATGTGGAGTCGGGTTACTGCAACGGCCAGACTGTCTCGCCCACTTACGAGCAGGTGTGCACCGGGCGCACCGGGCACAACGAGGTGGTCAAGCTTGAATACGACCCCGCGCAGGTCAGCACCCGCGAGTTGCTGGAAATCTTCTTTGTCATCCACGACCCGACCACGCTGAACCGCCAGGGCAACGACGCGGGTACGCAATACCGCAGCGGCATCTACTTCACCACGCCCGAGCAGGCCGAAGAGGCGCGGGAGATGATCGCCGAGTTGACGGCTGCCCGTGCTTTTGGTCAGCCTATCGTGACCGAGGTGCTGGCGCTCGCCAACTACAGCGCGGCCGAGGAATACCACCAAGACTTTTTTGAGCGCAACCCTTACCAGGGCTACTGCATGGCGGTGGCCGCGCCCAAGGTGGCCAAATTCAAGAAAACATTCACCCGGCTGGTGCGCGATTGAGCCGCCCTCCCTCCGCTTAGCAAATACCCAGAAAACCTATGAAGCACATTTCTTTTTTCATCTTCGCCATGAGCTTGTCCTGTGTTGCCCTGGCCCAGCACAGCAAAAAAGAAGTCGAACAGGACATCGCACGCCACCGCGCCATGGCCGAGGCGCACGAAGCGGCGGCCAAATGCCTGGAGTCGGGCAAAAAACCGGAGCAGTGCACCAAAGAGCTGCAAACCGCTTGCCGAGGCTTGGCGCTGGGCAAGTACTGCGGCATGAAGCACGTCCATTGATGCCGGCACCCTGAGTGCCCCATGTGACTCCGGCGAGCCTGGCGAGTGCTGGCCCCCTTCCAGCATCGTCTTTATGAATTTTGACCACCCTGTTTTGTCTTCGCTGCTGCCTGTGGTCTTTTTGATCGGCGTGGGTTTTGTGGCCGGGCGAGTCCGGCTCATGCGGCCCGAGTCGGTGCGCGATTTGTCCAACCTGGTGTTTCTGGTGCTGACGCCAGCGCTGCTGTTTCGCACCATGAGTTCGGTGCACCTGGAGCGCTTGGACATGCGCCCGGTGTTCCAATACTTTTTGGTGGCGGCGGTGCTGTTTTTTGCCATGTTGATCGCCTATGGTCGCGATTCGCGCGCTTCGGTGTTGGCACTGGCTGGCATCTTCAGCAACACCTTGATGATCGGTGTGCCCCTGATCGGCCTGGCCTATGGTGGGGCGGGGCAGGTTTTGTTGTTCACCCTCATCTCCTTGCATGCCCTGGTGCTGCTGACCATGGCCACCGTGGTGCTGGAGTTGCAAATGGCCAGCGAGCAAGCCGCTGCTTCTGGCCAAAAAGGGCAACTGTGGCGCACCGTCGGGCAGGCCATCCGAAGCGCCGTGTTGCACCCTGTGCCGTTGCCCATCATCGTGGGCCTGCTGTATGCGCAAACTGGCTGGGGTCTGCACCCGGTGCTGGACAAACCCTTGCAATTGTTGGGCAGCGCCTTTGGCCCCATCGCGCTGGTGCTGGTGGGCATCACGTTGTCACAAACCCCCGTGGGTAAAAACCTCTCAGCAGTTGTGCGGTTGTCTTTGGTCAAGACCGTTTTGCACCCCGTTCTCATGTTGGCTATGGGTTGGGCTTTGGGCATGCGCGGGTTGGCCTTGTCGGTGATGGTGGTGGCCGCCGCTTTGCCTATTGGAGCCAACGTGTTTTTGTTCTCGCAGCGTTACCACAAGGAAGAAGACACCGTCACCGCTGCCGTGGCCATCTCGACGTTGATGGCCCTGTTGGGCATCTCTCTCGCCATGGCCTTGCTGCCCTTGTTGCCAGCCTGATCCCACCAAGACAGCCAGGCGCATTGCCGTCTGAGGCTGGTTCGTCGTATCCGCTCAGGGCGCCAGCCGCTCGCGCAGCCATTGATCGCCTGCGGGTGTGTAACGCAGCCGGTCATGCAAACGGCTTTTGCGGCCTTGCCAAAACTGCCATTGGTCGGGCACCAGGCGGTAGCCGCCCCAGTGCGGTGGGCGAGGCGGTTGCAGCATGAATTGCGCTGCGTATTTGGCGGCGTTGGTCACCAGGACGGCGCGCCCGTCGATCACCTGGCTTTGTGGTGAAGCCCATGCGCCAATGCGTGAATCGAGTGGGCGGCTGTGGAAATAGGCGTCGCTTTCTTTGTCGCTGACCTTTTCGACACGGCCTTCGATGCGCACCACGCGCTCAAGCTCAACCCAGTGGAACTGCAACGCCGCAAAGGGGTTACCCGCCAGCTCTTGACCTTTTTGGCTGTCGTAATTGGTGTACCAGACGATGCCGCGCGCGTCACAGCCCTTGATCAGCACCACCCGCGTACTGGGGCGCAGGTTGCTGGCCACGGTGGCCAGCGTCATGGCGTTGGGTTCAGGCACTTCGGATGCAATGGCCTCTTGCAGCCATTGCTCAAATTGAGCCAATGGGTTGGCGTGCGAGGCGTTTTCGTTGAGCTCGGCTTTTTCGTAGCTCTTGCGCAGGTCGGCAATGTTCATGGTGCAAGTATAGGGATATGGCCTTTTGAGGCTTTGAGTCTGCTCAATTCAGGGGCCTTTGTGCTGAAGGGATGCCATGCGCTTTGACCGTTACGGGTGGGTCGTCCGCACCACGCCCAACCTCAACGCCCAACGCTCAGTCGGCGTGGCGCAGCAAAGTCGCCAAGGCCCGGTCTTCGATGCCGTGCTCTTGCAGGCTGCGGTAGGTCTGCATCGCATAGTCCAGCGTGGTGCCAAAGCGGCCGCAAGCTTGCTGAAAAATTTGCCGATAGCGCTCGGCTGGCAAATGCCCCGTGTAGCTGGGGCTGCTGCGGGGCAATGTGAAGGCCAAAGCCCGTACCGTGCCTTGTGGGGTGGCACAGGGCAGCCAGCTGGGGGTGTAGACGTCCATGGGCATTTCCCGCTCCCACAGCCGCACCAGCACCGCATCAGCCTGGTCTCGGTCCACCCGGTAGGCCACGCCTTGGCAACTGCCGCCGGGCAACAAGGCAAACACCAGACCTGGGCACTCGGGGCTGCCCCGGTTCAGGCGGCTCCACATTTTCAGGGCGCGGTGCCAGCCCCAGACGCGGCTGAGGTGCTGCTCCTGGGCTTCGAACTCGGGGCGCCACAAGAGCGAGGCGTAGCCAAACACCCACAAATCCTGACCGGCGGTTTGCGCCCGGAAGTGGTCGAGCAAATCGCCCTTGAAGTGCGTAGGTGTCATGTCAGTGGCGGGTGCCCGGGTTGTGTCGGCGTGGGTGTCGGTCATGTGCAACGAGGCCCTATTACAATGTCTGCATTATTTTCGGAGAAAAAACCCATGTCGACCCAAGAAGATGACAACCAACCCGTGGCTTTGGCCGTTGTGGCAGCAGCAGTCTTGCTGGCTGTGGGCCTGGCGGTCGGCTTTGGCATTGCCAAAAGCAAAAAAGCAGCACCTTCAGCGCCAGCGGCAGTGACAGCGCCAGCGGCCGAAGCTTCTGCGCCAGCCGCTGACGCATCAGCGCCTGCAGCGGACGCTTCTGCCGCGCCTGCCGCAGCGCCCGCCGCCGCGAATGCATCCTCTGCCAAGTGAGACGTCACGGGACAGCCAAAAACCCGCCTCGGCGGGTTTTTTTACGGCGCTCATCTGTCGTCAGCAAGTTGTACCTTGTCTGTAACCTGCCAAACGCGCTGAAGCAGGGGAACGCGGTTACCATCGGTCATGTAATTTAGTTACTACGCCCCATCCGGCGTCAAAACATGAATCTTCACCCGATTTTGGTGGCCGTCACAGCCCGCATCACCGAGCGCAGCAGCGCCACCCGCCAAGCCTATTTGCAGCAAGTCGAGGCTGCAGCCAGCCAAGACCCCGGCGCCCAGCGCCTGGGCTGCGCCAACGTTGCCCACGCCTTTGCCGCCATGCCGGAGGGCGACAAGAGCCGCGCCACGGCGCTCGACAAGATCAAAGTCGTGGCCCCGCGTGCCCCCAACATCGGCATCGTCAACGCCTACAACGACCTGCTCTCGGCCCATGCGCCGCTGCAGCACTACCCCGATCTCATCAAGGACGAAGCGCGCAAGCTGGGTGCCACAGCCCAGGTGGCTGGGGGCGTGCCCGCCATGTGCGATGGCGTCACGCAGGGCACGCCCGGCATGGAGTTGAGCTTGTTCAGCCGCGACGTGATCGCCATGGCCACGGCGGTGTCGCTCAGCCACGATGTGTTTGACGCCGCGCTGATGCTGGGTGTGTGCGACAAGATCGTGCCGGGTCTGTTGATCGGGGCCTTGCATTTTGGCCATTTGCCCACGGTGTTTGTGCCCGCAGGCCCCATGACCAGCGGCTTGTCGAACAACGAAAAATCCAAAGTGCGCGAACAAGCCGCATTGGGCTTGGTGGGCCGCCCCGAGCTGCTCGAAGCCGAATCGAAGGCCTACCACGGCGAAGGCACTTGTACTTTTTACGGCACGGCCAACAGCAACCAGATGCTGCTCGAAGCCATGGGCCTGCAGGTGCCCGGCACGGCCTTCATCAACCCGGGTGAGGGCATGCGCGCTGAGTTGACCCGCGAAGCGGCACGGACGGTGCTGTCCCTGGTCAAGGACCAAAACTTCACCCCCATTGGCCGCTTGGTCGACGAGCGCTGCATCGTCAACGCCATGGTCGCCTTGCTGGCCACGGGCGGCTCGACCAACCACCTGATCCACTGGGTGGCGGTGGCGCGTGCGGCGGGCATCGTGATCGATTGGGACGACTTTTCTGCCCTGTCGGACGTGGTGCCGCTGCTGAGCCGCGTGTACCCCAACGGCAGCGCCGACGTGAACCAGTTCCAGGCCGCAGGCGGGCCCGGTTACGTGATTCGCGAGTTGCTCGATGCGGGCCTGATGCACGCCGATGTGCTCACGGTGCGCGCTGGCGGCCTGCGTGAATTCACCCGCATCCCGTCTGCCCAAAATGGTCAACTGGTTTGGAACGAGATCGGGGCCAGCCAAGACGAGACCGTGGTGCGCCCGGCTTCCAGACCGTTCAGCGCAACGGGTGGCCTCAAGCTGTTGCAAGGCAATCTGGGCCGCAGCGTGATCAAAATCTCGGCTGTACCGGAGGCCTTTCACACCATTGAAGCGCCGGCTCGCGTCTTCTGCTCGCAAGATGAGCTGCATGCCGCGTTCAAGACGGGTGAGCTGGACCGCGATGTCGTGTGTGTTGTCCGCTGGCAAGGCCCGCAAGCCAACGGCATGCCCGAGCTGCACAAGCTCACGCCGCCGCTGGCCGTGCTGCAAGGCAAAGGCTTCAAGGTGGCTTTGGTCACCGATGGCCGCATGAGCGGTGCCTCGGGCAAAGTGCCGGCTGCCATCCATGTGTCCCCCGAAGCGGCTGCCGGTGGTCCACTGGCCAAGGTGCAAGACGGCGATCTGATCCGTTTGGACGGCATAGCGGGCACCTTGCAAGTGCTGGTGACTGAAACCGAGTGGGCCGCCCGTCCGCTGGCCGCCATGCCCGCCGAGCTGCGCGCCGCCAACGGCGTGGGCATGGGCCGCGACTTGTTTGCCAACCTGCGCCGCAACGCGCTCAAAGCCGAAGAAGGAGCCTGCACATGGCTGTGAATCTGAAGGGTCGATTGACCGCCCTGCAAGTCATGCAGGACGCCCCCGTGATCCCGGTGATCGTGCTGACCGACGTGGCCCATGCCGTGCCCATGGCCCGCGCCCTGGTGGCGGGCGGCATCCGCATGCTCGAAGTCACGCTGCGCACCCCGCAGGCGCTGGCTTGCATGGAAGCCATTGCCAAAGAAGTGCCCGGAGCCGTGGTCGGTGCGGGCACGGTGCGCAGCGCCGCCGATGCGGCCGCAGCGGCCAAAGCGGGTGCTCGTTTTGCGGTGAGCCCCGGTTACACCAAAACGGTGGGCCAGGCCTGCCGCGACCATGGTTTGTCATTGCTGCCCGGAGTGGCCACTGGCAGCGAAATCATGATGGCGCAAGAAGACGGTTACACCGAACTCAAGTTCTTCCCCGCCATGCAAGCGGGTGGCCCCGCCATGCTCAAGGCCTGGAGCGGTCCGTTCTTTGATGTGAAGTTTTGCCCTACGGGTGGCGTGACCGCAGCCAATGCGCAAGACTTTTTGAGTCTGCCCAATGTGGCTTGTGTGGGCGGCTCATGGCTGGTGCCCGCTGACGCGCTGGCCCAAGGCGATTGGGCACGCATTGAAGCGCTGGCGCGCGCGGCCAGTCAGATTCAGCGCAAGCCCTGACCCGCTGCGTACTCGGCCCGTTGGATCAGCTCGACCTTGTAACCATCCGGGTCGGTCACAAAGGCGATCACGGTGCTGCCGCCTTTGACGGGGCCGGCTTCGCGTGTGACCTTGCCGCCAGCCGCTTTGATTTTTTCGCAAGCGGCATAGGCATCGGGCACGCCCAGGGCGATGTGGCCATAGGCCGTGCCCATCTCGTAGCTTTCTGTGCCCCAGTTGTAGGTCAATTCCAGCTCGGCATGGTCGGGGTTATTGCCGTAACCCACGAAAGCCAGCGAGTATTTGTACTCGGGGTTTTCTGAGGTGCGCAGCAGCTTCATGCCCATCACGTGGGTATAGAAGTCGATGGAGCGCTGAAGGTTGCCCACGCGCAGCATGGTGTGAAGAAGTCTCATGGTCGGAGTCCTGGAGGGTGAATAAAAAAGTTTGCACACCGCATTGTCACCAACGCTGCTGGGCAGGGCAATAAGTGCATGAAAGGGTTTGGACTCATACAGGTACGGTGTAGTTCAGTGCCATGCGCCCGCCGTCCACGGTGACGATCTCGCCCGTGATGTAGCTGGCCGCATCGCTGGCCAAAAACGCCACCACCTTGGCCACTTCGTCGGGTTCGCCCAGGCGTTTCATGGGCGTGCGCATCATGATTTTTTTCTCGGCCGCTTCGCTGGTCAGCACCGCCTGGCGGGCCAGTTCGGTGGCAATCGTGCCGGGTGCCACCGCGTTCACGCGGATGCCGAAGTCGGCCAGGGCCAAAGCCATGGCGCGCGTCAGTTGGTTGATGCCGCCTTTGCTCACGTTGTAGCTGGCGATGTTGGGGATGGCCAGCACCGCGTTGACCGAGCTCATGTTGACGATTGAGCCGCCCCCGGTGCTTTTCATGGCACGGGCTGCGGCCTGGCCCATCAGGAACGAGCCCTTGATGTTCACGTTGATCACGGCGTCGAAGTCTTCTTCGGTCACGTCCAGAAAGTCGGCGGCCCGAAAGATGCCCGCGTTGTTGACCAGCACGTCGATGCGGCCAAAGGCCTGCAGGACATGGTCCACCAGGGCGTCCACATCGGCCTTGCGCGAGACGTCGCAGGCCATGAATCCCGCGCTGTGGCCTGCGCTGCGCAATTCGGCCGCCACGGCAGTGCCGCGCTCGCTGTTCACATCGGCCAGCACCACATGGACGCCTTCGGCGGCAAAGCGCCGGGCACAGGCCTCGCCAATGCCGTTGGCCGCGCCGGTGACGATGGCCACGCGGCCTTGCAGGCCAAAGGAAAGGGCATTGGACAGGGTAGGTGGGGTGGGCATGTCTTGGTCTCCTGGCAGCTGGTTTGAATTGGGGTTCATGCTGCCACAGTCTGGTGGGGTGGTCTGTCACATTCAAGCGGGGGGAAGATATTTTGCAGTCCGTGTCACGCTCAGGCGCTGCCAGGCCCTTAGGCAGCGACAATGCAAGCATCGCCCGCTCAGGCATTGTCCAGGACATTCCCCTTCATGACCCCGTCATTCCCCAGTGCTCCCAAGCCTGCTGCCCCCGATTTGTGCGAACCCTGCGCGGGCATTCAGCGCCATTGGCGCAAAGCCCCTGGTCATGCCGAACTGGTGCAAGGCACCCACAGCCGTGAAGACCGTGGCCACGGCCAGGCCAGCTTCACCCGTTACCGCTGCGACCGCTGCGGCGCGGCCTGGGAATACGAAAACAACAAGGCCAACCAGCACGCAGGCTGGGCCTTGCTTGAACACTGAAGCCGCCCCATGAAAGCACCACCGAGGCTGCAAGCCCTGGTCGAAGAGGGCCTGATCGACACCGTGGTGCGTCAGCTCATGAGTGGCAAAGAGGCCATGGTCTTTGTGGTGCGCTGCGGCGAAGAGACCCGCTGCGCCAAGATCTACAAAGAGGCCACCCACCGCAGCTTTCGGCAAGCGGTGGATTACACCGAAAACCGCAAAGTCAAGAACTCGCGCTCGGCCCGCGCCATGGCCAAGGGCAGCAAGTTTGGCCGCCAAGAACAAGAAGCCGCCTGGCAAAGTGCCGAGGTCGATGCGCTCTACCGCTTGGCTGCAGCCGGTGTGCGCGTGCCCCGGCCGTTCAACTTTTTTGACGGCGTACTGCTCATGGAGCTGGTCACCGACGCGCACGGCGACGCTGCGCCGCGCCTGAACGATGTGGCCTTCACGCCCGCGCAAGCGCTGCAACACCACGCCACCCTGATCGGTGAAGTGGTGCGCATGCTGTGTGCGGGCGTGGTGCATGGCGACTTGTCAGAGTTCAACATCTTGCTGGCGCACGTCCCCGGCGAGGGCGATCTGCCCGGCGTGGACGAGCCGGTCATCATCGACTTGCCCCAAGCGGTGGACGCGGCCGGCAACAACCACGCGCAACGCATGCTGCTGCGCGATGTGGGCAACCTGCGCGACTTTTTCGGACAATTTTCCCCTGCACTTTTGAAGACCGACTTCGGCCCTGAAATCTGGAGCCTGTACCAAGCCGGGTTGCTCAGCAACGAGACGCCGCTCACGGGCCATTTTGAACGGTCCACCGCCGATGTGGACATGGCCGCGGTGCTGCGCGAGATCGACGATGCGCGGGACGAAGAAGCCGCCCGCCAACTGCGCATGGCCACGCCGGCGGCTTGAAGGACGCTTCGGGCATGAAAGCGCCCCACGCCGTCTCGCGCCTGCGCGCTGAACGCCTGGCCCGCAGCGCCAAACCCTTCTTGGCGCGTGGCGGTATCAAGGGCGAGCGCTGCACAGGCTGCCGCTTGGTGCCCAGCCACTGCCTGTGCGGTGTGCGACCCGAGGTGGCCACGCAATCGGGCATGTGTTTGCTCATGGCCGACATCGAACCCCTCAAGCCCAGCAACACCGGCTGGTTGATCGCCGATGTGGTGTCAGACACCTTTGCATTTGGTTGGGCCCGCACCGAGGTGGACCCGGCCTTGTTGGCGCTGTTGGTTGATCCGCAGTGGCAAGCTTTTGTGGTGTTTCCGGGCGAATTTGTAAAGCCCGACCGGGTGGTGCAAGCGGTGCAGCCTTTGCCTTGTGGTCAGCGTCCGCTGTTCATTTTGCTGGATGCCACTTGGCCCGAAGCGCGCAAGATGTTCCGCAAAAGTCCCTACCTGAACGCCTTGCCCGTGCTCAGCCTGAATCCCGAACAGGTCTCGCGCTACCAGTTGCGCCGCTCCCAGCGAGATGACCACTTTTGCACCAGCGAAGTGGCCGCCATGTGCCTGGAGCTGGCGGGCGAGGCGCACGCAGCCCACACCCTTGAGGCCTACTTGGACGTTTATACCCACCATTATTTGCAAGCCAAGCACCAGCTGCCGCCGCAGTGGGACGGGCCCGCGCACACTTGCTTGCAGGGATTGAAGCAGGCTTGAATTGGGGTTGAAAAGAGTGGCGCGCTGCCTGCTTGGGCGGCATCCGCTACCATGAGCGCTCAATAAATTTGCCCGGCAACGGGTCTACTTGGAGAAAACAATGTTCAGTCATGTGATGGTGGGTGTGAAAGACTTGGAAGTGTCTAAAAAGTTTTACGACGCCGTGTTGGGCACCTTGGGTTATGGCCCGGGCGTGGCCAACAACAACCGTTATTTCTACCGCAGCCCCACCGGCACTTTTGCCATCACCACGCCCATCAACGGCGAGCCGGCTTGCCACGGCAACGGCAGCACCATTGGCTTCACCGTGAAGTCGGCTGAGCAGGGCGACGCCTTCCACGCGGCCGGTGTGGCCAACGGCGGCACCACTTGCGAAGACCCACCCGGTTTGCGTGAAGGCCCCGCAGGCAAGCTTTACCTGGCCTACCTGCGCGATCCCGACGGCAACAAAATCTGCGCCTTGCACCGTCCCGGTTGATTGTTTGGGTTTTTGAAAAGGATCGGTTGTGTCTGAAGCTGCCCACCCACACGCCGTGCACGTCTCGCGCACCATCGAACGCCTGGTCACCGGCCAGGCCACGTCGGATGGCGCGGGCGTCAAGCTCAGCCGCATCCTCACGCAAGACCTGCAGCACCGGCTCGACCCGTTTTTGATGCTGGACGCCTTTGGCAGCGACAAGCCGGACGACTACATCGCCGGGTTTCCGGACCACCCGCATCGGGGCTTTGAAACCGTGACCTACATGATCGCCGGGCGCATGCTGCACCGCGACAGCGCGGGCAACGAAGGGCTGCTGCAAAACGGCGGCGTGCAATGGATGACCGCAGGCCAAGGAGTGATCCACTCCGAAATCCCGCAGCAAGCCGACGGCGTGATGGAGGGCTTTCAGCTCTGGCTGAACCTGCACAGCTCCGAAAAAATGCAAGCGCCCTGGTACCGCGATTTCCAAAACGCGCAGCTGCCGCAGTTTCAGACACCCGAAGGCGTGGCCGTCACGGTGATCGCAGGCAGCAGCCACGGCGTGCAGGGTGCCGTGACCCGTGAGATCACGCAACCGGTTTATCTGGACGTGCACATGCCGCAGGGCGCACGTTTTGAGCAAACACTGCCCGAAGGCCACAACGCCTTTGTGTACGTGTACCGGGGCGAGGTGCGCATCGCAGGGCAGGCCGTGCCCCTGCAGCGCATGGCCATTTTGAAAAACACACCGCAGGCCGATGGTGTGGTGATCGAAGCCAGTGCCGATACCAAACTCATCCTGGTGGCGGGCCAACCGCTCAAGCAACCCATCGTGCAGTACGGCCCGTTTGTCATGAACACCAAGGAAGAAATTTACCAAGCCTTGGCGGATTTTCGGGATGGGCGGCTGGGGGAGCGGACCTGAATATAAAAGGCATTCAATTTGGCGTCTTTTAAAATGTCATTTGGAATGTCTTTTATGAACAGGAGGCCGTTATGGACACGATTCTCAGCAAGAGCAGCATCAGCGTCACCGAACTCAAACGCCATTACGCCAGCATCTTGGCGCAAGCCGACGATGAACCGGTAGCGGTACTCAACCACAACCGGCCAGAGGCCTACTTGGTGCCTGCGGCGTATTTTGAGCGGTTGCTCAACCAACTCGAAGATTTGCAAGACGCACAGCTGGTTCGACAGCGTGCCAATGGCCCTTTCATCGAGATCAACCCCGATGACCTTTAAGCTGCGATTTCACGAGCTGGCCTGGGCCGAATGGCAAAAGTTGGATGGCAGCGTCAAAGCGCCGATCAAGAAAAAACTACTGGAACGATTGCAAGAGCCTCGGTTGCCATCGGCGGCTTTGTCCAACATGCCCGACTGCTACAAGATCAAGTTGCGACAGGCGGGTTACAGGTTGGTGTACAGGGTGGATGACGATACTGTTTTTGTCACGGACATCGCCGTGGGAAAACGCGATAAAAATTTGGTCTACGACACGGCCATGACCCGGTTGCCTTGATCTTCAAAGACCCAGACCCAGACCCTGTGCCTTTCAACGGCCTCAGGTGGCTTGCCAGGTCCGCACAAATGCCGCTGCCTTTTCGTGCACCAGCTCAGCACTGCGCCCCGGCGCGTACAAAGCCGAACCCAAACCAAAACCGCTCGCGCCTGCGGCGCGGTAAACGGCCATGTTGTCGGGCGTGATGCCGCCCACCGGCATCAAGGCCGCAGCTTTGGGCAGCACGGCGCGCAGGGCTTTGACAGTGGCCGGTGAAATCATCTCGGCCGGGAAGAGCTTGAGCCCATGGGCTCCTGCATCGAGTGCGGCAAAGGCTTCGGTGGGTGTGGCCACGCCGGGCAGCACCACCATGTTCAGGGCCAAGGCCTGCGCGACCACGGCCGGGTTGAAGTTGGGGGCCACAACCAAGCGACCACCTGCCGCGTGAACCTCCTTGACCTGCTGCGCGTTCAGCACGGTGCCTGCGCCGATCAGGGTTTGCGGAAATTGCTGAGACAGTGCGGTGATGCTTTTGAAGGGCTCGGGCGAGTTGAGGGGCACCTCGATGATGGCAAAGCCGCTGCTGACCAGCGCCTCACCCATGGCCGGAGCTTCGGCAGGAGTCAGGCCGCGCAAGATGGCGATCAGGGGCAGTTGGGCCAGGGCTTGGGACAAGATCGAGGCGGGGTTTGAGGATGGTGTCATGGTGGGGTGTTGTGGAATGTTTCAGGGCGTGTGCCACGCTCATCGCCCACGGGGTGGACTCCTACAGGGGGGTGATTTGCGAGGCTCAGCATGTTGATGCCAGTGCGAACAGGCCCGCCCAAGTGGCTTCAGCGCCGTGGCTTTGGCAGGCGATGCCCAGGTGTTGCAGGGCCAGGGTGTAGCGCAGGGTCAGGGCTTCGCTGCCGATCAGGATCACGGGCCTATCCTGCGATGGCGACAGACTTTGGGTGCGCAGCTCTTCACCAATCAACAGGCCCGACAAGTAACTGGGCAATTGGGCCGCGCTGAGGCGCTCAAACAAGCCCAGGGTGCGCACCGCAAACAGGTGGTGCAGCACGCTGCCCGTTTGCTGACTTTGGTCCACGCCTTGCAAAAATGTCGCTTCGTCGAAGGCCCCGTTCAGGTCAAGGGTCTTGCCCAAAATCGAGTGCTGACTCATCAGCGCAAACACCTCGCCGGTCATGAAGGTCTGGAACTGCGTGACGCGGCCACCCTGCACCTGCCC
The DNA here is from genome assembly GCF_044373035.1 of Limnohabitans sp. GTDB lineage: Bacteria > Pseudomonadota > Gammaproteobacteria > Burkholderiales > Burkholderiaceae_C > Limnohabitans_A. The sequence continues at coordinate 24,899 of NZ_JBILQU010000012.1, forward strand.
CCATTTGCTGTGCGTGCCGGGCAGCACCAGGGTGGCGCTGTCGCGTCCTGCCAGTTGCAATGCACCAAAAATTTGCACTTCTTCGCCGCGCATCACATCGGGGGTGTTCAGCGTGTCGGCGTTCGTGCAGCTCAGGCCCGGCACCAGGGCGATGCGATCGGGCTGCAGCCACAGCAGGTGCTGGCCCAACTCGGCAAAGCCTGCGGGACAGGGGCAGTAGGGCGCTTCTTGCCAGCCCTGGCGGCTGCCTGCCATGCCCGAGATCAGGCACAGCGCACGTGGCTCTTGCATCCAGTCGCTAAAGAGTTCGAGAAAGACCGCTTCAAACTGGCCGGGGGGCACCGTGAGGATGCCGCGTGGCCAGGCGCGTGACTCCAGCACTTGGCCCGTGGTCCCCAGCCGCGCACCACGCAGCGAAGAGGTGCCCCAGTCGATGGCGATCACGGGCCGTTGGGGAGAAGACGGGTGTGAAGCGGAGGTCTTCATGTGTGTGAGCCTTTATCGAGCAGGTTTAAAACCGCATCGCGCCCAGGCAAAGGGCTCACTGCCCCGATGCCCTGCACCGACAAGGCGGCTGCGGCGTTGGCGTAGGCCGTGGCGTCCCACAGCGTGTGGCCCGAAGACAGTTGCGCCAACAAGTTGCCCGCAAAGCAGTCCCCTGCGCCAGTGGCGTCGCGTGCCTGCACGGCATAACCCGGCACGCTGCGGCGCTGGGTGCCGTCGCTGGCCAACGCGCCATCGGCCCCCAGCTTGAGCACCACCTGCGCTGCGCCGTGGGCATGGCTCCAGTCGATGATGTCTTGCGCTTGCGTGAGGCCCGTGAGGGCGGTCATGTCTTCGAGGCTGGGCAAGAACAGATCGCACAGACTCACCGCATGGCGGATGCAGGCCTGCGCCCGGGCCAGCGGCCACAACGACAAGCGCAAGTTGGAGTCGAGCGCCACCTGTGTGCCGCTGCTTCGGGCGTGCTGCATGGCGGCAAACGCGGTGTCGCAGGCCGAGCTTGAGATCGCCAGCGAGATGCCCGACAGGTGCAGCCAATGGCTGCTGGCGATGGCGTCTTGCCAGTGCGCGAGGTCTGTCGGCTGCATGCGGCTGGCCGCCGACCCCGCACGCGCATAACTGAAGTGGTGGCCTTGAGCGTCGTGGCTCACAAAATACATGCCGGTGGGCGCTTGTGCGTCATGCAGTACCTTGGTGATGTCCACGTTTTCGCGCTGCCACAAGTCCATGAGTCGCTCGCCCCAGCGGTCGGTGCCCAAGCGGCTCAGGTAAGCCACGCGTGCGCCTGCCCGCGCTGCGGCAATGGCGGCGTTGCTGGTGTCACCGCCAAAGCCTTGCAGGTACATGGGCGGCTCGTCGGGGGCTTGGCCCGGGGTTTGGTTGAACTCGACCATGGCTTCGCCCAAGGCCACGATGTCGAGGGTTTTGGAGGGGTGTGTCATGTGAACAAAAGCAAAACAGCTTCAGTGGGCGGTGGGAGAATCGAAGTTGGATTGTCCACGCGGTGAATGGAGCACAGAACCATGGAACACGATTTTGTACTGAACGCTGCTTGCAAAGGCTTCCCCTTGGCGGCCGAGCCTTGCGCGGTGTCGCAGTTGGGCGCGCGCGGCTGGCATTTGCTGGATGACGCGCTGGCCTATCCGGTGGCCGTGTTGCGTCGCCCAGCGCTCGCGCATAACCTGGCCTGGATGCAGGACTTTGTGCAGCGCAAAGGCGTGGCCCTGGCTCCGCACGGCAAGACCACGATGTCGCCCGAGTTGTTTCGCATGCAACTGCAAGCCGGAGCCTGGGGCCTGACCTTTGCCAATGTGCACCAGCTGCGCGTGGGACTGGCAGCGGGGGCGCAGCGCGCCATCATCGCCAACCAGCTGGTGTCCGATGCCGATCTGGACGGGCTGGATTTTTTGTTGCGACAACACCCGCAAGCGCGTGTCTGGTTTTTGGTCGATTCGCTGGCGCAATTGCAGACCTTGACCGACTGGGGCGCACGGCGCGGTCAGCCGCGTTGTTGGGATGTGCTTTTGGAGCTGGGCATCGCGGGCTACCGCACGGGCTGTCGCAGCCACGAACAAGCTTTGGCATTGGCGCAGGCCATGGCCGAGTCGGGCGTGGTGCGTTTGGGCGGTGTGGAGTGCTACGAGGGCGGGCTGGGCCAGTGTGACAGCGCCCATGACATGGAGGCCGTCAGCGCCCTGGTGCGCGGAGTGCAGGCGCTGGTGCAGCAAATCGATGCGCAGCACCTGTGGGGCGATGACGAGGTCTTGTTGTCGGCAGGTGGTTCTGCCGTGTTCGATCTGGTGATCCCGATGCTCAAAACCCAGGTCCAAAGCCGTCCGGTGCAAGGCGTGTTGCGCTCGGGTTGCTATGTGACGCACGACCACTGGAACTACGCCCGTTACCTGAAACTGGTGGAGGCGCGTGAGGGCTTGAGCGAATCGCTGCAGCCCGCGCTGGAGGTGTGGGCCAAGGTGCAGTCGGTGCCCGAGCCGGGGCTGGCGATTTTGAGCGCGGGGCGGCGCGATCTGTCGTTTGACCAGTGCATGCCCATGCCGGTGCGCTGGGCGGCACGCGGTCAACGTGGCGAGGGTGCCATGCAGGCCACGCCCGAGTCCTGGAAAGTCAAGGCGCTCAGCGACCAGCACGCGCACATGGTGTTTGCTGCTGAAGGTGTCTGGCCGCAAGTGGGCGACCGTGTGGCCTTGGGCATTTCTCACCCCTGCACCACCTTCGACAAATGGCGTTGGATGGCTGTCATCGAAGACGACGGGCGCATCAGCGGGGCGATCAGCACGCATTTTTGAGGGGTGAAGCCGTGTGAAAAAGAAAAGGCCGCCACGCAGCAAACGCGTGGCGGCCTTTTTCTAAGCTCACTTCAAACCGTTCAAGGCCTCGGCCGGGTAGCCCGGGCGGGTTTTGCAGTCCTCGATGTACTGCTCGATGATGGCTTCGTAGCTGGCATCGGCCCTGAGGCCCAATGCTTGAGCACGCTCAAAGGTACAGCCTTTGGCCCAGTTGTCCACGATGGCGGCGATGCGTTCGTCTTTTTCAAAATTCACGCGGGCACGCACGGCGGGGCCGGCGACTTTTTCCAGCGCGGCCAGCATGTCGCTGACCTTCACGTTCAGGCCCGGCAGGTTCAGTGCCATGCGGCCACCAAAGGCTTCGCGGCTGGCCTCGAACACGGTGATCAGGCCATGCACGGTGGTGCCCGGCGAAGAGATGGGGTGCGACACATGCGCGTCCACAGGGCAGGTGGTGGCCGTGCCTGCCAGCGGCTCGCGGATGATGCCGCTGAAGAACGAAGACGCGGCACCATTGGGTTTGCCGGGGCGCACGGCCACCGTCATCAGGCGGGCGGCGCGGCCGTCGATGTAGCCCTTGCGGGTGTAGTCGGCCACCATGTACTCGATCATCAGCTTGTGCGTGCCATACGACGTTTGCGGCGTCGGCAAAGTGGTGTCGGCCACCAGCGCAGGCATGGGGTTGGCCGCATCGGGCCCGAACACCGCAACCGAGCTGGCAAACACCAGGCGCGAGGCTTTCCCCGAGGCGCGGATGCTGTCGAGCAGCAAGCGCGAGCTGTCCACGTTGGAGCGCAGGCCCAAGTCAAAGTCGAGTTCGCACTCGCCCGACACGGCTGATGCGAGGTGGAACACGCCATCAAACCCGCTCTTGAACAAATCGCCTTGCGCCAGCATGGGGCCTGCATGGCCTTTCACGCGTGGGTCGGCCAGCAGGTCGGCAGGCGCGGGAAAGAGGTCGGCAATCACCAATTCGCTCACGGTCTGGCCGTTGAGTTGGCCGCGTTTCAAAATCTCGCGGGCCAGACGTGCGCCCAAAAATCCGGCACCGCCGGTGATCAAAATACGCATGGTTTTTCCTTGCAAATCAGTGGTTGTCTTTGGGCACGGCCGAGCCGCGCTGGCCGACCAAAAAGTCCATGTCCGCGCCTTCGTCGGCTTGCAGCACATGGTCAATGTAGAGCTTCCAGTAGCCCGAGTTCATGGCGGGGGCAGGCTTTTCCCACAGGTTCAAGCGACGCGCCAGTTCTTCGTCGCTGATGAGCAGTTGCAGTTTGCGTTCGGGCACGTTGAGCTCGATCATGTCGCCGTTTTGCACAACAGCCAGCGGTCCACCGGCGGCGGCTTCGGGGCTGGTGTGCAGCACCACGGTGCCATACGCTGTGCCGCTCATGCGGGCATCTGAGATACGCACCATGTCGGTGATGCCTTTGCGCAGCACCTTGGGTGGCAGCGGCATGTTGCCCACCTCGGCCATGCCGGGGTAGCCCTTGGGGCCGCAGTTTTTCAAAACCAGAATGCAGCTCTCGTCCACGTCCAGGCTCTCGTCGTCGATGCGTTTATGAAAGTCGTGGCTGTCTTCAAACACCACAGCGCGCCCGGTGTGCACCATCAATGCGGGGGTGGCCGCGCTGGGCTTGATGACCGCGCCGCGTGGCGCCAGGTTGCCGCGCAAGATGGCGATGCCGGCTTTCTCTTTGAAAGGCGCATCGTATTTTTTGATCACGCGGGGGTCGTAGTTGACGGCAGCTTCGTTGTTCTCGCGAACGCTCTTGCCACTCACGGTGATGATGTTGGCATGCAGCAGGCTTTCGATTTCTTTCATGACCACCGGCAAGCCGCCTGCGTAGCAAAAGTCTTCCATCAGGTGCTCACCAGAAGGCTGCATGTTCAGGATGCAGGACATCTCACTGCCCAGTCGCTCAAAGTCGTCGAGCGTGAGTTTCAAACCCAAACGACCGGCGATGGCGATCAGGTGAATGACGGCGTTGGTCGAGCCGCCAATCGCGGCCAGCGTGCGGATGGCGTTTTCAAATGCCTCGCGGGTCAGCACTTTGGTGATGGTCTGGTCGGTGTGCACCATCTCTACAATGCGACGACCCGATTCGCGCGCCAAAACATTGCGTCGCCCATCCACGGCAGGAAAGGTGGCATTGCCCGGCAAGCCGATGCCCAGGGCCTCTACCATGCAGGCCATGGTGCTGGCGGTACCCATGGTCATGCAGTGGCCATGGCTGCGGTGCATGCAGCTTTCTGCATCGAAAAAATCGGCCAGCTTGAGGGTGCCCGCGCGCACTTGCTCGCTCATGCTCCACACGCCGGTGCCCGAACCCAATTCCTGGCCGCGCCACTTGCCGTTGAGCATGGGGCCACCTGACACACCAATGGTGGGCAAGCCCACGCTGGAGGCACCCATCAGCAAGCTGGGGGTGGTTTTGTCGCAACCCATGAGCAACACCACGCCGTCGATCGGGTTGCCGCGAATGCTTTCTTCGACGTCCATGGACGCCAGGTTGCGGTAGAGCATGGCGGTGGGTCGCAGCAGGGTTTCGCCCAGCGACATGACGGGAAATTCAAGCGGGAAGCCGCCCGCCTCGTAAACGCCAATCTTGACCTGCTCGGCCAAGGTGCGAAAGTGGGAGTTGCAGGGGGTCAGTTCGCTGAAGGTGTTGCAGATGCCAATCACCGGACGGCCATCGAACTGGTCGTGCGGCACGCCCTTGCCCTTGACCCAGCTGCGGTAGGCAAAGCCGTCGCGGTCCTGGCGGCCAAACCATTGCTGGCTGCGCAGGTCTTCGGGTTTTTTGCGGGGAGGGCTGCCGTTGTTGTCGCTCATGGGGTGCTTCCGGTGAAGGGTCAAAAAGTCAAATATGCAGAAATATTATCGTATGATGATTAAAAAGCAAGAGGATCTTGTAAAAACAGTGACACGCAGGAAAACCCTATGTGGAAAAATAAAATTACTAGGGTTTACCAGAGTGGTGAAGGGCGTCTCAATCATCATATGATAAGTCCGTTGCCAACATTGCTATGACCAAAAATTTTCACAAACACACCCTCGACTTGTTGGGTCACGCCATCCTGTCAGGCCGTTATACGGTAGGGGCCAGTTTGCCGCCCGAACCGCTGCTTTGCGAAGAGTTTGGCGTCAGCCGCACCGTGGTGCGCGAGGTCATCAAGTCCTTGGTGGCCAAAGGTTTGTTGTTCACTGGTCCCAAAGTTGGTACGCGTGTGCTGCCAGATGCCGACTGGAACTGGTTTGACCCCGATGTCGTTTCCTGGCAAGCCCAATGCGGCTTGACACCTGGTTTTTTAAGAGACTTGCAAGAGCTTCGCCGCGTGGTGGAGCCTGCCGCCGTGCGTTTGGCGGCTGAGCGGGCCACGACTGAAGACATTGCTGTGATTGAAGCTGCTTATTCAGGCATGAAAAATGCAGTGGAAGAGGGGGGTGATTACGTGACGCACGACATGCGTTTTCACCAAGGCTTGCTACAGGCTTCACACAACCGCATGCTGGTGCAAATGAGCAAGGCCCTGAACGCATTGCTGCGGACCAGTTTTGAAATTTCCACCCGCATTAAGGATGGTCCGAAAAATTCGTTGCCGTTGCACCGTGCAGTGCTCAATGCGGTGATTGCCCGCGATCCGGTTAAGGCCGAGCGGGCCATCATGGTCTTGATTGAAGGGGCCAAAGACGACATTGACTTGGTGCTGTCCTCGCGCAAAAAATTACCCACGGTGTCTGGCATGGCTACACCCATCAAGACCCAAGCAAAACGGACACCGGTCAAAACAAAAGGACTCTCCAAAGTCATGAGCAAAATCAAAAATCCAAAATCAGGGGCGGCACTTGCGAAAAATCATTGATCCCTTTTTTAAGCTCCTTGAGTTCCTGGTCGTGGCCTGCCTGGTGGCCATGGTCATCATGGTCTTTGGCAACGTGGTGCTGCGCTACGGTTTCAACTCGGGCATTTCCATCTCGGACGAGATGTCGCGCTACTGCTTCATTTGGCTGACCTACATCGGGGCCATGGTGGCCATGCGCGAGAAGGGCCATTTGGGCGTGGACACGCTGGTGCGGCGCTTGCCCTTGGGCGGCAAAAAACTGTGCTTTTTCTTGAGTGAAGCGATGATGCTCGGCTGCAACATGCTGTTCTTTTGGGGCACTTGGAAAATGCACGATCTGCAAGTGACCAATATTTCGGTGGTGGTGGGCATTTCCATGATCTGGATTTATGGCATTGGGTATGTCACGGCCGCTGTCATGGGCATCATGAACGTGCACCAGTTGTTCCAATTGTTGACTGGACAACTGGCTGAGGCGGATCTGGTGCTGGTGGTCGAGTCGGAAGACAAAGTGGTCCTTGCCGAGATCGAGCCTGAAGTGCGAGGCCGCGCATGACCATCGCTGTTTTTGTCTTCAGCTTGCTGGGGGCCATGGCCCTGGGCATGCCCATTGCCTACGCCTTGCTGGTGTGTGGCTTGAGCCTGATGGCCTACATGGCCAGCAACGGCATGATCAACGCGTTTGACAGCCAAATCTTGGCGCAGCGTTTTGTGGACGGTGCGGACAATTTCCCCTTGCTCGCGGTGCCGTTTTTCTTGTTGGCCGGAGAGTTCATGAATGCGGGCGGATTGAGCCGCCGCATCGTGAATTTGGCCATGGCCTGGGTTGGCCATTTCCGTGGGGGCTTGGGTTACGTCGCCGTCATGGCCGCCGTGATCATGGCTTCGCTCTCGGGTTCAGCCGTGGCCGACACGGCGGCATTGGCGGCCTTGCTGATCCCGATGATGAAGCGGGCGGGCTACAACGTGGGCCGCTCGGCCGGATTGATCGCCTCGGGCGGCATCATCGCGCCGGTGATTCCGCCTTCCATTGGCTTCATCATCTTCGGTGTGGCCGCCAACGTGTCCATCACCAAATTGTTCTTGGCGGGCATCGTGCCGGGCCTTTTGATGGGCGTGGCGATTGGCTTGACGTGGTGGTGGGTGGCCAAGCGCGAAAACGTGCAGCCGGGACCGCGCATGAATCTGTCTGAGAAACTGAAAGCCACGCGTGAAGGCATCCTGGCGCTGGGTTTGCCGGTGTTCATCATCGGCGGTATGAAATTTGGCGTGTTCACCCCCACCGAGGCGGCCGTGGTGGCTGCGGTCTACAGCTTTGTGGTGGGCGCTTTCATTTACCGCGAATTGCAATGGTCCAAGCTCTACAGCCTGATTTTGGCAGCTGGCAAGACCACATCGGTGATCATGTTTTTGGTGGCAGCGGCCATGGTCAGCGCCTGGCTCATCACCGTGGCCAACATCCCGGCCGAAGTGGCCCGCATGATGGAGCCGCTGATGGGCAACAAGACCTTGCTCATGGTGGTGTTGATGCTCTTGGTCATTGTGGTGGGCACGGCGCTGGACTTCACGCCCACGGTGCTGATCCTCACACCTGTTTTGATGCCATTGGTCCTCAAGGCCGGCATTGACCCGGTTTACTTTGGCGTATTGTTCATCATGAACAACGCCATTGGTTTGATCACCCCACCCGTGGGCACCGTGCTCAATGTGGTTTGCGGTGTGGCCAAGATCAACATGGATACCGCGTTCAGGGGTGTCATGCCATTCTTGCTGGCACAGTTGGGTGTGTTGGCCTTGTTGATCGCTTTCCCGGCCATCGTCATCGAGCCGATGAAGTGGATGCTGAGATGATTTCTTAACCCTGTGTGTATTTTTTTAAAAGGAGACAGTCATGTTGAAACGCAGAAATCTGGTAGCCCTGATCGCGGGCACTTTCCTGGTGGCATCGAGCGCCATGGCGCAGTTTGCCGACCGCAACATCAAGTTCACCAATGGTGTGAACGAAGACCACCCGGTGGGCGTGGGCGTCAAGAAAATGCAAGAAATTTTGGCTGCCAAGACCGGCGGCAAGATGAAGATCACCGCCTTCTGGGGCGGTGCTGCGGGCGGCGACTTGCCCGCCACACAGGCTTTGCGTGCGGGCACCCAAGAGATGGTGTGCACCTCCAGCTCGCCGCTTGTGGGCATCATCAAAGAGCTGGGCGTGTTCGATTTGCCCTTCTTGTTTGCCAATGAAAAAGAAGCCGACGCCGTGCTGGATGGCGCAGCTGGCAGGTACTTCAATGCCAAGCTGGAAGCCGCAGGCCTGGTGAATCTGGCGTATTGGGAAAACGGTTTCCGTAATCTCACCAACAGCAAGCGTCCGGTCACCAAGCTGGAAGACTTTGATGGTGTGAAAGTTCGCGTCATGCAGAACAACATCTTCCTGGACACCTTCAAGACTTTGGGCACCAACGCTGTGCCCATGGCTTTTGGTGAGGTGTTCACCGCCTTGGAAACCAAGACCATCGACGGCCAGGAAAACCCCTTTGTGACCATTGAGACCTCCAAGTTCAATGAGGTGCAAAAGTTCCTGAGCGTGACGCGCCACGCTTACACGCCTTTCCTGGTGCTCTACAGCAAGAAACTGTGGGACCAACTCAACCCTCAAGAGCAAGCCGTTTTGCGTGAAGCGGCCATGGAAGGCCAGAAAGTGCAACGCGCTGCCAACCGCGCTTTGAACGAAAAATCTTTGGCCAGCCTGAAGACCAAGGGCATGCAGGTCAACGAGGTGAGCGCAGCCGAGCAAAACCGCATCCGTGCCAAAGTCGCTTCGGTGTACGACAAGCACAAGGACTCGATCGGTGCAGACGCCATCAAGGTGGTGCAAGATGAGCTGAAAAAGTCTCGCGGCGGTTGATCCCCTGCGCTCAGCCTTTTTGCTGAACCCAAAAGCTCCACAGCCGACCGCTGTGGGGCTTTTTTAACGACTGAAATGGGTGCTGCCATGAAAATCACGCAACTCGAAACCATCCGCTTGGGTGAATTTCCCAACATCATCTGGGTGCGCCTGCACACCGACGAGGGCCTGGTGGGCCTGGGCGAAACTTTCATGGGGGCGCAAGCAGTCGAGGCCTATTTGCACGAGTGGGTGGCCCCCAAGTTGGTGGGGCAAGATCCGCTGGCCATCGAGTCGCGCCAGCGCGACATCACGGGCTACTTGGGCTGGCGCGGGTCTGGTGTGGAGACACGCGGCAACTCGGCGGTGGACATTGCGCTGTGGGACATTTTTGGCAAGGCCGCTGGCATGCCGGTCTACACCGCCTTGGGTGGCAAGAGTCGCGACGACATCCGCGTGTACAACACCTGCGCGGGTTACCAGTACATCCGCAGCAACGTCAACCAGACCAGCAGCAACTGGGGGCTGGGCAACAACGCAGGGCCTTACGAAGACCTGCAAGGTTTTTTGCACCGCGCCGACGAGGTGGCCGAGTCGCTTTTGAGCGAAGGCATCACCGGCATGAAGATTTGGCCTTTTGACGTGGCCGCAGAAAAGTCGCACGGCCAGTACATCAGCCCGCAAGACCTGAACACCGCGCTGGAGCCTTTCCGCAAAATCAGGAATGCGGTGGGCGACAAAATGGACATCATGGTCGAGTTCCACAGTCTGTGGCGTTTGCCCATGGCACAAAAGATTTCACGCGCCTTGCAAGAGTTCGACACCTTTTGGCACGAAGACGCGATCCGCATGGACAGCCTCGACTTGCTCAAGCAGTACGCGGTGGACTGCAAAGCCTTGATTTGTGCCAGTGAAACGCTGAGCTACAAATGGGGATTCAAGGACTATTTGCAAACCGGTGTGGCAGGCGTCGCCATGCTCGATTTGAGCTGGTGCGGCGGCCTGACCGAAGCACGCAAGATTGCTGCCATGGCCGATGCCTGGCAACTGCCCGTGGCCCCGCACGACTGCACCGGGCCGGTGGTGTGGGCAGCGTCCACACACTTGTCGCTGCACGCGCCCAATGCGCTCATTCAGGAAAGCGTGCGGGCCTTTTACAGCGGTTGGTACAAGGAGTTGGTGACCGAGTTACCGCAGGTGAAGAACGGCATGATCAGCTTGAACGACAAGCCGGGCTTGGGGCTGGAGTTGCTGCCTGATCTGCACAAGCGGGCTGATGCCGTGGTGCGGGTGAGCTGATGGAAAAAGGGGACCTGCGTGGCCCCCTTTTACATGGGTCTTGAAAAATCAACCGCGTCCGACAAACGGCATATTGGTCGCCATCACGGTGGTGAACAAAATATTGGCCGACAGAGGCAGGCGGGCCATGGTCAGGAAGGTCTCGACCACGGCGCTCATGTCCATGCGCGGCTCGGCTTTGATGCTCAGGTCGGCTTGGTGCACGCCCGAGGCCATTTTGAGGGTCATGTCCGAGGCCACGTTGCCAATGTCGATTTGGCCCACGGCGATGCTGTACGGGCGGCCATCCAATGAGGCCGCCCGGGTCAGGCCCGAGATGGCGTGTTTGGTGGCGGTGTAGGCAATCGAGCCGGGGCGCGGCACATGTGCCGAAATCGAGCCGTTGTTGACGATTCGGCCGCCCTGTGGGCTTTGCTCTTGCATCAGCTTGAAGGCATGCGACAAGGTGTAGAACGCACCGTTCAGGTTGATGTCCACAGCGCGGCGCCATTCGTCGCCCGACAGGTCGCCCGGCAAGGTGTAGGGCAGCGAGATGCCCGCGTTGTTGAACACCAAATCGAGGCGGCCAAAGCGGGTGCGAATTTGGTCGAACAGTACTTTGACTTCGGGTTCTTTGGAGAGGTCGGTTGGGATGGCGTGGGCGTGGCCAGCGTTGGGGCCGGCTTCGGCCACTGCAGCGGCCAGTGCGTCGGCACGGCGACCGACCAGGACCACTTGCCAGCCTTCTTTGAGCAGGGCCAGGGCGCAGGCTTTGCCGATGCCGGAGCTGGCACCGGTGACGAGGGCGATTTTGGACATGGTGAGAACTTTCTAGAGAGGACTGCAAACAGCCAGATTTTCAGGCGTTTTGAAAAGAAATCTGTACCTTGAGCGACTGGCTTTTGTCGGCGGCCAAGTCGAAGGCTTCGATGGCGCGCTCCACGGGCAAGATGCCGGTGATGACCGGTTTGCCGTTGACCAGACCTTCGTTCAAAAAGCGCACAGCGGTGGCAAATTCGGCATGGAAGCGGAAGGTGCCGCGCAGGTCCACTTCTTTGGCCACCAATTGCGTCATGGGCAGGCTGATGTCGCCGCCCATGCCCACGGTGATCAGCACGCCACGCGGCACGATGGTGTCGAGGCCTGCGCGCAGTGCGGCTTCGCTGCCCGAGGCTTCGAACACAGCGTCAAACTGGCCTTTGTCCACTTTGTATTTGTCCAAGGCTGCGGCATCGGTCTTGAGGTTGATGGTCTCGTCCGCGCCCATTTCCTTGGCGCACTTGAGCGGCAAGTCAGCGATGTCGGCGGCCACGATGCGTGCCGCACCGGCGCGGCGCAAAGCGCCAATCAGCAGCGAGCCAATGGGGCCGCAACCTGTGACCAGCACCTGCTTGCCCAGCACGCTGCCAGCGCGCTGGATGGCGTGCAGGCCCACCGACAAAGGTTCGGCCAGTGCGGCTTCGGACAGGCTCAGGTGGTCGGCAATCGGATGGGCCTGGTAGCCCTCGATGATCAGCTGCTCAGAAAACGCGCCCTGGATGTGGGGGAAGGGCATGGCGCTGCCGTAAAAACGCATGTTCAGGCAATGGTTGTGCTGGCCTGCCTGGCAAAAACGGCAATGGCCGCAGGGGCGTGAAGGCGAGATGGCGATGCGTTGGCCTTGCGGCACACCGCTCACACCCGTGCCTACCCCATCGACCACGCCCGAAATTTCGTGGCCCAGCGCAATGGGCTGCCTGATGCGCACCGTTCCAAAACCCCCGTGTTGGTAGTAATGCAAATCAGAGCCGCAAATGCCGCCATAGGCCACATTCACACGCAATTGGTGTTCGCCCAAGGCGGGTAATTCGGTGTTTTCAATGCGCAGGTCTTTGGCCGAATGGCAGACAACGGATTTCATGGTTTTTTCCTTGCAAGTGGTGTTCAAAGGGTTGCGGTCACGCCGCCGTCCACATACAAAATATGGCCGTTCACAAAACGCGAGGCATCCGAGGCCAAAAACACGGCCGCGCCGCCCAGGTCCTCGACATCGCCCCAGCGGCGGCTGGGTGTGCGGCCGACCAGCCAGCTGCTGAAGGCCGGATCATCGACCAGCTTCTGATTCAGTTCCGTCTTGAAGTAGCCCGGTCCAATGCCGTTGACGTTGATGCCAAACTGGCCCCAGTCAATCGCCATGCCTTTGGTGAGCATTTTGACCGCGCCCTTGGTGGCGGTGTAGGGCGCAATGCCGGGGCGACCCAGTTCACTTTGCACCGAGCAGATGTTGATGATCTTGCCCCGTCTACGCGGGATCATCTTTTTGGCCACCGCCTGGCCCACGTAGTACACGCTGTCCAGGTTGGTCTTCATGATGGTGTGCCAGTCGGTGTCCTGGTACTCGTGCAGTGGGCCGCGAATTTGCATGCCCGCGTTGTTGATCAGGATGTCGATCGGGCCTTCAACCTCCATCGTTTCCACGGCCGCGCGCACACTGTCGGCATCGGTCACATCGAACACCGAGGTGCTGACTGACAAGCCTTGCGCTTGCAGGGCATGCGCTGCCGCGTCCACTTTGCTGGCCGAGCGGCCATTCAGGATCACATGGGCACCGGCTTGCGCCAGTGCCTGCGCCAGAGCCAGGCCGATGCCGGCGGAGGAGCCGGTGATCAGGGCGCGACGGCCCTTGAGTTGAAAGCTGTCCAGAACGTTCATGGTGTCGGGAGTCAATGGCGCATCAATCGGTGGGCAGTGCGTATTCTTCGGCACTGAAGACGGTGTGGAACACCGTGCCATCGAACATGGCGATCATGTCTTTGGAAACTTCCTTGCTTTTCATGCGCACTTCAGAGGCCAGGGCGATCTCGATCGCCTCGCGGCTGGGGTAGCGCACGGCCAGCACCATGCCAAAGTGCGGATCGCTGGTGTCGCTTTCAATTTGGCGGAGCACGCGCACTTCTTGGGCCCCTGGAAAGCGGGTCCACAGGGGCACCAGGTTGTCGCGGATGTAGCGGTTGAATGTGTCTTCGAGCCCGGGTTTGACCTGGCCCTGAAAGAATGCGCATCGGATGAACATGGGTGTCCTTGTGTCAAAAACTCAAACAGGGGTGTGCAGCGCCAAGCTGCTGCGGTGGGCTTTCAAGGCAGCCAAAGCCTGCTCCACCAGCAGCTCAACCGGCTCGGTGATGTATAGGGTGATGACATCGGTCTCTTGTGGGCCGGGTGTTTCCAGGGTCTGGAACTGGCTGTCGAGCAACCCGGCCTGCATGTAATGGCCGACGCGTTGGCGCATGCGCTGTGCGATCAGCTCGAAATCGCCCTTGAGGAACACAAAACAGACCTGGCCTGCGCGCGCACGGATGCGGTCGCGGTAGGCGCGGCGCAGCGCCGAGCAAGCCACCACACGGCCGGGGCCTGCGTCGGGGCTGTCCGCCAAGTGGCTGCCAATGCGGTCCAGCCAGGGCCAACGGTCGACGTCTTGAAGGGCAATACCGGACCGCATCTTGGCCACGCTTTCGGGCAGGTGCAGGTCATCGCCATCGACCATGTCCAGGCCCAGGCGGTCAGCCAGGGCTTGCGACACAGTGGATTTGCCACAGCCCGAAACACCCATGACGATGAGCCGCAGTGCGGGCATGCTCAGCGGCCTTGTGAACCAGCGTCCATGCCCATGCATTCGGGCACGGGCGAGCGCAAGGGTTGGCCGTTGATGCCCGCCTGCATGTTGGCAAAGGCCAGGTCCGCCATGGCCTGACGGGTTTCGGTGGTGGCGCTGGCCATGTGCGGGGTCAGCACCACGTTGGGCAAAGACCAAAGGGCCTCGGGCACCTGTGGCTCGTTGGCAAACACGTCCAGGCCCGCACCGGCGATGGTGCCGTTTTGCAGGGCGGCGATCAGGGCCGCCTCGTCCACCACGCTGCCCCGCGCCACGTTGATCAAAAACCCCCGCGGGCCCAGTGCTTGCAGCACTTCGGCGTTGATCAGGTGCAGCGTGCCCGCGCCGCCGGGCGTGATGGCCACCAGAAAATCAACCTCGGCGGCCAGCGCGGCAGCCGTGGGGTAAAAAATGAAGCCAGAGTCCGGTTTTTCGGAGCGGGCGGTGTAGGCGATCGACATGCCAAACGCCTTGGCACGCTGGGCAATGGCTTTGCCAATGCGCCCCAGCCCCACGATGCCCATGCGGGCACCCGAGACCTTGCGGGCCAGCGCAATGGGGCCTGCAGGCCAGCGGCCTGCGCGCACAAATTGGTCGGCCTGCGGGATGGCGCGACCCACCGAAAGCACCAAACCCATGGCCAGATCCGCCACATCGTCGGTCAGCACACCGGGGGTGTGGGTGACGGGAATGCCGTGCGCGATGGCGGCTGGCACGTCCACACCGTCGTAGCCCACGCCAAAAACCGACACCACTTTGGCGTTAGGCAATTGCGCGAGCAGGCTGCTGGGCACGCTGGCCTCGCCCGTGCCCGCCACGCCCACGATGCGGGGTGCCAGGGCGGCAAAGGCGGCCGGGTCGGTCACATGGGTGCGGTCATGCACGGTGTACAGCGACTCGAGTGCGGTTTGATAAAAGGGCTGCAATTTGGCCACGGCCAGGACATCGGGTTTGGAAGACATCAAATTTCCTGATCAATAGGGTAAGTGAGCACTGAGTTAATGCAAAACCATCTGAAAGGCTTGGAAAAATCCAATCATCACACCATTGTAGCCAAAGCGGGTGGTATTTGAATCCTGACTTACCCTTGTAAACGATTGACTGGGCGACAATCACAGCTTCTGTCTTGACCAAAACACACCCATGACCGCTTTGAAAAAAGTTGTACTTTTCACCGACACCGATGGTCGGGCCCGTTTTCGCGACGATTGGCTGGACCTGCCCGAGGGCACTCCCCAGAGCCAGTTGTCACCGCTTATGCCCTCAGGGGGGGTCCAATGGCGGCAAAGCCCGGTGGGCTTTCGAAGCACTTTCCATTGCACTGGCAAACCTCAGTGGTTGTTTGTGCTGGGTGGGCAGATGGAAATTTTTTTGCAGGATGGCAGCTCGCGCATTTTTGGGCCAGGCGAGTTTTTCTACTCGGCCGATACCTTGCCCGAAGGGGCCACATTTGATGCCACGGTGCACGGCCACTGGAGCCGCCAAGTGGGGCCTGATCCGTTGGTGACCGTGTTTGTGCGGGACTGACAACTTGAGGCGCAGGGCATGAACAGCCTGGATCCTGGGAGAGGCTCGGGATTCATCCTGGAATGGCCCAAGGCCCAAAAAAACAGCCCGCATCCGCGGGCTGTTGCATGAGAGGTTATCGATCAGCGACCAAAACCGCCGCGGTTGCCACCGCCGCCATTGCCGCCACGATTGCCTCCGCCATAGCCACCACCACCACCACCACCACCACCACCACCACCATGGCGGCGGCCCCCGCTGGCCAAGCTGTCGATGCTGGTGCGGGTCGGGTCAGGTTGGCCGCTGGTGCGCACGGGCTTGCGGTTGGGCAAGTCCAGGCGTGCAAACTGCGTGGTCTTCAACGGATCGATGTGGCGTGGCAACTCATCACCATCGTGTTCGTGACGCTCTTGACCACCGCCTTGTCCGCCCCGGTTGGGGCCACGGCCTTCACCACGACCTTCAGGACGTGGGCCGCGTGGTGCGGGACGACCTTGGCCATCGCCACGGTTGTCAAAACGCACGTCGCCGCGCGGCTCCTGGCCGCGTGGACCGTTATCCCTGCCGACATCACGGCGCACGTCGCCCTGGCCTTCAAAACGGGGAGCGCCTTGTGGACCGTTGCGGCGTGAGGGTGCCGGGCCATTGCGCGAAGGGCGAGGCTGACCCTGACCTTCGGCGCGGGGCTGGCGCTGGCCGCCAGAGCTGCCGCCTGGGGCTTTGTTGTCTCGAATGCGTTGCATCATGTCGCTGCGTGCGGCCTTGGCGGCTGCGGCCATCACATCGCGGCTGGGGGGCTTGCCTGCGCCACCCCACAAGGTCTGGCGACCCATGGCGATGGGCTCGGCCACTTCGCCGGGCTCGGGGCCAAAACCTTCAAGCAACTGAACTGGAATCTCTTGCTTGGTGAAGCGTTCGATGTCCATCATGAAGCCTTCTTCGTCCAGGCACACCAGGCTCACCGCCTCACCGCTGGCGCCTGCGCGGCCTGTTCGGCCAATGCGGTGCACGTAGTCTTCAGACACGTTGGGGATTTCGAAGTTGACGACGTGCGGCAAGTCTTCGATGTCAATGCCGCGTGCAGCAATGTCAGTCGCCACCAAAGCGCGGATGTCGCCGCTTTTGAAGCCCGCCAGCGCTTGCGTGCGGGCAGTTTGGCTTTTGTTGCCGTGCAGGGCCATGGCCTTCACACCGTTTTTGGTCAAGAAGTCGGCCACATTGTTCGCGCCAAACTTGGTGCGCGTGAACACCAGCACCTGGCTCCAGTCGTGCTTTTGGATGATGTGCAGCAGCACGTCTTTTTTCTTGCTGCGGCCCACGGGGTGGATCACTTGCGAGATGCGCTGCACCGTGGTGTTGCTGGGCGTGACCTGGATGCTCTGGGGGTTCTTGAGCAAGTTGGCTGCCAGTTCGCGGATCTCGTCGCTGAAGGTGGCCGAGAACAGCAGGCTTTGCTTGTCTTTGGGCACCAGGGCCAGCACTTTTTTCACGTCATGGATGAAGCCCATGTCCAACATGCGGTCGGCTTCGTCGAGCACCAGAATTTCGATGCTGGACAAGTCCAGGAAGCCCTGGCCTTGCAGGTCGAGCAAACGGCCGGGTGTGGCCACCAAAATGTCCACGCCGCGCTTGATCTTGCTGATTTGCGGGTTCATGCCCACGCCACCAAAAATCACGGTGGAGTCGAGTTGCAAGTATTTGCCATAGTCGCGCACCGACTCTTCGACCTGGGCGGCCAATTCGCGGGTGGGTGTCAGCACCAAAGCGCGGATGGCTTTGCCGCCAAAGCGGTTTTTGCCCGGCTCACTCAGGCTCAACTTGTGCAGCATGGGCAGGGTGAAGGCGGCGGTTTTGCCGGTGCCGGTTTGGGCACCCGCCAACAAGTCTTGTCCAGCCAGAACGGCAGGAATGGCTTGGGCCTGGATGGGGGTGGGGGTGTCGTAGCCGAGCTCGCGCACAGCTTGCATGAGGGCCGGAGCCAGATTCAATTCTTCAAAGTTCATTTTTACAGAGCGCCATGTCCGGCGCGGGTATCGGCTCATTCAACTGCTGTTGGCAGTTGCCAGTGTGGGCCGATAAGTCTTAAGGAGGGCATGGAAACCACAGGCGCTTGTTTTGAGCGTTGCCTGGGTCAGGCCCCAGCAGGAGTGCTGATGCTGGGGCAACTGGAGGCCTCAGCGGGAGTGATTGTGACACAAAGCGGGCGGGGCGCTGAAAGCACCCCATCCCTGCAGTGGCTCAAGGACGGGGCCGAGGCTCAGTTGAAGCCTGCGATGGCTTTGACTTCGAGGTATTCCTCCAGGCCAAAGCGGCCCCATTCGCGGCCGTTGCCCGACTGCTTGTAGCCGCCAAAGGGGGCGGTGCGTTCGTTGGGCACACCATTGAGGTTGATGTTGCCCGCCCGCAGCCGACGGGCCACAGCCCGCACACGGTCCTTGTTGCCACCCGACACATAGCCCGCCAAGCCATAAGGCGTGTCGTTGGCCATGCGAACAGCGTCTTCATCGTCGGCGTATCCGATGATGACCAACACCGGGCCGAAGACCTCTTCGCGGGCAATGGTCATGTCGTTGCGCACATTGCCAAAGATGGTGGGGCGCACCAGGTAGCCTGCGCTGTGGCCTTCAGGGCGGCCGGGGCCGCCAGCGACCAGCGTGGCACCTTCCTCTATGCCCTTGGCAATCAGGCCCTGAATCTTGTGCCACTGGGTCTCGTTGACCACGGGGCCCATCTGCGTGTCATCGGCGCGCGGGTCACCGGCCTTTGTCTTGTCGGCCACAGCCTTGGCAATCGCCATGACTTCGTCCATGCGCGACTGCGGCACCAGCATGCGGGTGGGTGCATTGCACGACTGGCCCGCGTTCAAGAACACATGGGCCACGCCGCCGCTCACGGCTTTTTGAAAGTCCGCGTCGTCCAGGATGATGTTGGGCGATTTGCCGCCCAGCTCTTGGCTCACGCGCTTGACGGTGGGGGCCGAGCGTTGGGCCACGTCGATGCCTGCGCGGGTCGAGCCGGTGAAGGACATCATGTCGATGCCCGGGTGCTCGCTCATGGCCGCACCCACATCCGGGCCCATGCCATTGATCAGGTTGAACACCCCGGCGGGCACGCCTGCCTCATGCAGGATTTCGGCAAAGATCAGCGCGCAGCTGGGCGTGTATTCTGAAGGCTTGAGCACCATGGTGCAGCCTGCGGCCAAAGCCGGGGCCACCTTGCAGGCGATTTGGTTTAACGGCCAGTTCCAGGGCGTGATCATGCCCACCACACCAATGGGCTCGCGCACCACTTCGGCGTTGCCAATGGTTTCTTCAAAGGCGTAGTCCTTGAGCACGCCCAGCGTGGCCACGATGTGCCCCAGACCTGCGCCGACCTGCATCTTTTCGGCAAACGCCAAAGGCGCACCCATCTCGTCAGAAACCGCCGCGCCCAAGTCTTTGGCGCGGGTTTTGTAGACCTCGATGATGCGGGTCAACAGCGCAATGCGTTCTTCTCGGGTGGTCTGGCTGAAGGACTCAAAAGCACGCCGTGCGGCGGCCACAGCCTTGTTCACGTCGTCGGCGTTGCCCAAGGCAATATCGTGCAAAGGCTTTTCGTTGGCGGGGTTGATCACGGTGCGGGTCTTGGCCTGCGAGGGCTCGACCCATGCGCCGTCGATGTAGAACTTCAGATGTTGGACCATGGTGTGTTGAAAATGGATTGAAACAAAATCTGTTTTACAGGGGAATGCGTTTTTTGGCACTACACCTTGGCGACACGCCATGGGTTGAAACCCCACTGTCGCTGGCTGCTTGGGTGCCCTAAACTGGTGCGCACACATTTTTTTGAGAGAGCCTTATCTATGAACACCCGATCGTTGCGC
>NZ_JBILQU010000221.1:0-2615 GCF_044373035.1 Limnohabitans sp.
TGCTGAACGCGCAGTACACCGCCACCAGCATGATCGGCATGATCGCGCTGGCGGGCATCATCGTGCGCAACTCGATCTTGCTGGTGGACTTCATCAACCTGCAGGTGCAAGGCGGCATGGACTTCAAGCGGGCGATTGTGCAGTCGGCCATCACCCGCGCCCAGCCCATCATGCTCACGGGCCTGGCGGCCATGATCGGTGCCTTTTTCATTGTGGACGACCCGATCTTCAATGGCTTGGCCATCTCGCTGATCTTCGGCATTTTTGTGTCCACCGCGCTGACGCTGGTTGTCATCCCGACTTTGTATTACGTGGCGTACCGCAAGAAGTACGGCGCTTGAATTTTTTCTTTCATCAACTGGAGTAAATCACCATGAAATCTTGGCAAATCGTTCGTTTGGTCGCTGGCACCTTTGTGCTGTTGTCTTTGGCTTTGGGCGTGCAAGGCAGCCCGATTTTTGTGAGCGAGTGGTGGTTGGCCTTCACCGCCTTTGTGGGGGCCAACCTGCTGCAAAGCGCCCTCACCAAGTGGTGCCTGATGGAGTCCATCCTCGGCAAGCTGGGCGTTGAGCGCGGCTGATCAGAAAGCCAGCGCGCCATGACCCCGTCACGATTGAACCTCAAACGCCTGAGCGGCGCACTGTTGGTCGCTGCGCTCTTCGTCCCTTCGGCGCAGGCGCTGGACCTGCTGCAAGCCTGGGAGCAGGCACGCCAGCACGACCCGCAGATGCAGGTGGTGCAAGCCACCCGCTCTTCGGTGCAAGCCTACGAAGCGCAGGCCCAATCGCTGTGGCGACCTGTCGTGATGGGCAGCGCCACGGTGGGGGCCATGTCAGCTGAGACCCGTACCACAGGTGCGCAGTTTGCAGTCGGTGGTCAGCCGCCGATGCCCGGCAGTTTTGCCACCTCGGCCAGCGCAGCGTTGTCCACCCGCTGGTCCGTGCAAGCCAAGCAAGCCCTGTACAGCCCTGAACGCCAAGCCCAGCAAGCGCAGCTGCAGCAAGCCGCTGGCGTGGCCGAATGGCGCGCCGATCTGGCCCAGCAGCAATTCATGCTGCTCACGGTGCAGCGGTATTTCAATGTGTTGCTGGCCGAGCGCCAGCTGCAAGTTTTGAAAAGCCAACACGCTGCCGTGCAGCGCTCGCTGACCGAAGCCCAAGATCGTTTTGCCATTGGTGATTTGCCGGTGACCGACACCCACGAAGCCGCTGCCCGTGCCTCGGGCTTGCAAGCGCAGTGGCTGTCCGCTGACAGCGAGTTGCAAATGGCCCGCCAAGTGTTGGCCGAATCCACCCGATTGCCTGCCGAGACTCTAAAACCCTTGACGCCCAAAGCCGCTGAGTCTGCGGCCGCATCGCCGCCTTTGGACCAGGTGCTGACCCAAGTGCGCGAAGCCAATACCGGTTTGCGCCTGAAAAAAGCCCAGTGGGACGTGGCCCGGCACGAGGTGAAAAAGCACCAAGCCCGCGGTGGCGTCACGCTCGACCTGGTGGCCCAGGCGGGTCGTGACCGCCTGAGTGGCGACGGCGACTTTGGCCCAGCGGGCAACACGCAAAGTCAGCAGATGCTGGGCCTCAGCCTGAACGTGCCCTTGTACACCGGCGGTTACCGCAGCGCCAAACTGCAAGAGGCCGTGAGCGCGCAAGCGCAGGCCGAGGCCGAATACGAGTTGGCCGTGCACCAAACCCAGCAGCAAGCCCGCTCGGTGTGGTTGGCTTTGCAAACCGGGCCTGCCCGTTTGTCGGCCCTGCAAGCCGCATGGAAAGCCAGCACCGCCAGACTGGACGCCACGCGTTTGGGTCGCCAAGTGGGTGACCGCACCACCTTGGACTTGCTGCAAGCCCAAAACGACGCGGCCCAGTCCGAACTGGCCTGGCTGCGTGCGCAGACCGAGCTGCTGCAGACCCGCTTGCAACTGGACGCTTTGACCGGTAGCCTCTCTGTGCAAAGCTTGCAGGGCCTGAATGCCCAGTTGGAACCCTGATACCCCTTGTTTGAACCTGAAGGAGACACCATGAAAACAGCCCACGATCTGGTCCTGCAAGCCAAGGCCCATGTCCGCGAGATCGCCTTGCAAGACGCCGATGAAGCCATTCGCCAAGCCGATGTGTTGATCGATGTGCGTGAAGCCGACGAATTTGCTGCGGGCCACCTGCCCGGTGCGGTATTGATGCCCCGGGGCCTGCTGGAGTTCAAGCTCAGCGGCACGCCCGCCTTGTCAGGCCGCGACCTGAAGGTGGTGCTTTATTGCAAGACCAGCGGCCGCGCCGCTCTGTCCGCGCAAACCATGCAGAGCATGGGTTACCTCCAAGTCAGCTCGGTGGCTGGGGGCTATGACGCTTGGGTCGCAGCGGGCAAGCAGGTTGTCAAACCGGAGCAACCGGCCTTTGATTGAGTCCTATGGCCGCGTTTTGGGGATGGCTTTGGGGCGGTGTGCTGCGGGAGCTCAGTAAAATCCATGAGATGAAAGTTGAGCGGTTTTGCACAGAGCCGTCTTGATTTAGGTTAAATTAGCGTTTGGTTATATTCAAAACCCTTCACACGGAGCTCTCATGAAACTGATTTTTGCTGCTGTTGCCGTCTCTGCCCTGATGTCAGCCCCTGCATTCGCCAAC
>NZ_JBILQU010000222.1:0-2590 GCF_044373035.1 Limnohabitans sp.
CCCCCGCGCTGGAGGGCCACCGGAACCGTCTTTACAAATGTCAGTCTATGGGGGAAGGCCAAGGCCGCTTTTGTCCTAGATCAAGACCAGGCGTCTGCCGACGCCGGACCTGTATCGACCATGGCAGACCGCAGATCAGGACTTGCCGGGCGCAAGCAGGTCTTGCGGCTTGACCATGGGCCAGCCACGCTTGGCCCACTCGCTCATGCCGCCATCGACATAACGGATGTTGGTAAAGCCCTGCTCTTGCAGCGCCTGGGTCACAGCGCGCGAGCGGTTTTGGGTGTTGCAGATCAGCAAAACCGGTTGGTCGGCTTGCTTGAGAATCTCGGCCACACGCTGGGCCACCTGGCTCATGGGCAGCAAGACCACGCCTTGCGCCACGCCCGTGGCGTGCTCTTGCGACTCGCGGATGTCGATCATCAACACCTTGCCCGCCTCGTGCTCGGCGCGGGCTTGCTCCAAAGTCACATTGGGCAACGTCACCTCAGGACTGCAGGCTTGCAACAACCATGACGCCAGACCCAACGCGCACAACACACCGACCCGACGCAATGAAAAAACAAACATGTACGACCTCTTAAATATTAGCCATTCATTATATTTGAGCGTCACGCACCGTGCAGTTCGATGCATTTGCGTTCGATTCATTTGCGGCCATCGCCCATCCAACAAGGTGGGCCAGAGAACGGACAGGTCACAAACCATCGGGTCCAATCGGGCGGCTGGGAGATAGGTTTTGACTAACGATAGATTTTGAAAAACTGAATGGCTATTTGATTAGCAAAGACTATGATTGATCACCGATGAGCGAAATGACCATGACCACACTTTCCCACCCCATGCCCTGGCCCCACTTGCTGGCCCAACACGCCCGCCATCGCCCTCGGGTCCTGCTGGGCCTGGGCATTGCCATGATGGGCGTGCTGGTCTTGCTGCTGCAAGGCCAAGTTTGGCTGGCCCAAGCCACCCAAAACGATGCGGTGCGCTGGGCCTTGTGGGGCGGCAGCGCGGGGCTGGTCGCCACCACACTCGGGGCTTTGCCTGCTGTTTTTTTGAAGGGTCTCAAAGCCCAACACGAAGACGCCATGCTGGGCATGGCGGCGGGCATGATGCTGGCCGCTGCGGCTTTTTCACTGCTGTTGCCCGGCATCGAAGCGGGCACCCATCTGACGGGCCATGCCCTCAAGGGCGCTGGACTGGTGGTGCTGGGCATGGGTTTGGGCGTCTTGCTCATGCTGGGGCTGGACGCGTTCACACCCCACGAACACGACAAAACCGGCCCCTGCGGCCCTGGCCATGAGCGCTGCCACCGCGTGTGGTTGTTCGTCATGGCGGTAGCCATCCATAACCTGCCCGAAGGCATGGCCGTGGGCGTGGGCTTTGCGCAGGGGGACTTGTCGGTGGGCTTGCCCTTGGCCACAGCCATCGCCTTGCAAGACATCCCCGAAGGCCTGGCCGTGGCCATGACTTTGCGGGCCATCGGCACCCCCGCCTGGAAGGCCGTGGGCATTGCCGCCTTGGGCGGCTTGCTCGAACCCATTGGCGCCCTCATCGGGGTCAGTTTGGTGGGCAACTCAGCCCTGGCTTATCCTGTCGGCTTGGGCCTGGCCGCCGGGGCCATGCTGTTTGTGGTCTCTCACGAAGTGATTCCCGAAACCCATCGCAACGGTCACCAAACCACCGCCACACTGGGCCTGATGGCAGGCTTTGCACTCATGATGGTGCTGGACACCAGCTTGGGCTGACTTTTTTAAACACAAGGAAACACCATGAAAATCGACATCGGCATCTCTGAAGCGCACCGCCAAGCCATCACCGAAGGCCTCAGCCACTTGTTGGCGGACACCTACACGCTGTACATGACCACGCACAACTTCCACTGGAACGTGACCGGCCCCATGTTCAACAGCCTGCACGCCATGTTCATGCTGCAGTACACCGAGCTGTGGAACGCGGTAGACCCGATCGCCGAGCGCATCCGCTCGCTGGGCCACCCCGCACCGGGCTCATATGCCCAGTTCGCAAAGCTCAGCTCCTTGCCCGACGCGCCCGCCTTACCGCCCAAGGCCCTGCAGATGGTGGCCATCCTGGCGCAAGGCCACGAAGCCGTGGCCCGCACCGCACGCGGTTTGTACGAGGTGGTGGAGCAAGCCAAAGACGAGCCCAGCGCCGACTTGTTGACCCAGCGCATCGCCGTGCACGAGCAAACCGCCTGGATGCTGCGCAGCTTGCTGGAAGAGTGATGCACTCAGGTTGAGGCGTGGAGGTCGCGACTTTCCGCGCCGACCTTTGCGCCATCCAGCCGGTTGCGTGTCGACACACGCCACCGCACCGATGCACCCCGGCAGCTCAGGGACAAGGTTTGACCGATAGGATGCAAACCCTGGTCAAAACACGACCGCCAACCCATCCCTGCCGTGAAAAACCCAGCACCGCCTGAACACCCCTCCAACCAGCTGTCCAGACACATGGTGCGCGAACTGCGCTCCGATCACGCGGGCGAGACTGGCGCGGTCTACATTTACAAAGGCATCAGGGCCGTGGCCCGCTGGCGACAAGATGCCGAGTTGCTGGCCTTTGCCCGCCA
>NZ_JBILQU010000223.1:0-2589 GCF_044373035.1 Limnohabitans sp.
GCCCCACCCCGGCCCTTTCCTCAAAGCCTTGCAAAATGACCCGGCGCAACAAGCGGCCAGCGCTTACATGAACTTTCTGGTGCAGCCCGATGCGGCCGCGAAACTGGCCGCCCAAGACTTTGAACGCTTGCTGGGTTTTCTGGACGGAAACGACCGCTCGTTGCCCTCGCTCACACGGCCTCCGGGCGACCACGCATGCGCTGCCGCCCGCTGGCTCACCCCTGAAGTCAAAGAACGCTACCGACAAACCTGGCGACATGGCCTGCAAGGCGGCCTCAACTATTACCGGGCCTCACCCCTGAGCCCCGCCACGGCGCAAGACCCGGGCGCTTCGGCGGTTCAGTTGCCGCCCGAAGCCCTTCACATCGGTGTGCCCACGCTGGTGCTGTGGGCACAAGACGACGTGGCCTTGCTGCCCTGCCTGACCGAAGGCCTGGCGCAGCATGTGCCCGATCTGAAACTGGTGTCCATCGCCCAAGCCACCCACTGGGTGGTGCATGAACAACCCGAGCGGGTGATCCAAGAAATCACCGGTTTCCTCGCGCCCTCGCCTCAATAAAAGCCCGGCTCGCCCTCGGGCCGTGTCTTGAAGCGCTTGTGCACCCAGTAATACTGCTCGGGCATGGCACGCACCCAGTCGGACAGCAAGCCGTTCATGCGAGTGGTGTCTTGCGCCAAGTCAGCGGTCGGGAAGTCGGACAGCGGCGCGTGGACTTCAATGTCATACCCCTGCGGCGTCATGCGCGTGACCACAGGCACCACGCGCGCGCCCACCACCTTGGATAAACGCGACAGCGAAGGCACAGTGGCGGCTTGTTCGACCCCCATGAAGGGCACAAAAATAGATTCACTGCGGCCAAAATCCATGTCAGGTGACAAGTGCAAGGGTTCGCCTTTTTTGATGCGCACCAAAATCTGCCGCATGCCCTCGTGCCGAAAATACGGCCGCACATTGCCCGCGCGCTCGCGCCCTTGGCGCACCAAGGCCTCGACCGCCGGATTGGACTGCCCGACAAAAATGAACGCGACCGGCCCGGGGACATCCAAGGCGACCGCCATGCCACCGGCTTCCAGGCCCACAAAATGCGGGGCAAACATCACCAAAGGCCCCGGCTGCTTTAAAGCCTGCTGATCCCCCACCCAGCGCAGGCGTTGCCGCACCAGCGCCTCAGGCGCATGCCAGAGCCAGGCACGATCCAGCACCGACTGGCCAAACACCACAAAGTGGTGGTAAGCCAAGGCCTCACGCTCAGATTCGGACAACTCGGGCATGCACTTTTGCAGGTTAACGGCCACAACGCGTCGGCGCTTGCGGGCCAGGTGCCACAACGACCAACCCAAACCATGGCCCGCCGCACGCAACCAGGACAAAGGCAAACGCGCCAGCAAGCGCAAAACAATGATGATCAAATTCAGCATGGTTGATGGGGTCTGCTCAGGCCTGCCTGGGTTTTTTGTAACGGGCATAGCCCCAGACGTATTGCGATGGGCACTGCAGGATCAGCGACTCCATGGCCTGGTTGATCTGCACCACGGCGGTGTCCAGGTCAACCGACAGTTCGTGGCTCAGCGCTTGGGTGTGCAAGCGGTAACCACGCCCCCAAGACAAGCGCTCGCCCCAGATGAGCACCACACGTGCGCTGGTTTGCAAGGCCAATCGCGCCGCCAAGGTCATGGTGTAAGCCGGTTGGCCAAAAAACGGTGCCCACTGGCCCATGCCCTCGGGCGGCACCTGATCGGGCAACAAACCCACGGCACGGCCAGAGCGCAAGGCCTTGATCATCTGGCGCACCCCCGCCAAGGTGGTGGGCACCGGCGCCAGACCGGGTCTTTCACGGGCCAAGGTCATGACCTCTCCCAAACCGGCATGGCGCGCAGGACGATAAAGCACCGTCAACGGGCCGTGCAGCTCAGAAAAGCGCAACGCCAATGCCTGCGCCGTGATTTCAAAACAGCCCATGTGCGGGGTCAAAAAAAGCACCCCTTTTCCGCTGGCGTAGGCGTCTAAAGCGGCGCGGTCATCGGACCAAAACAGCGGCGGCGTGCGGCCCAACCACAAACGCGGCAACTCGGCAGACATGCGCCCAGCCTGACCCACGGCCCGCCACACCGTGCCCCAGTCCAAGCCCGCTTGGTGCGCATGGTCCAGAAAACGGCTTCTGTAACGCCCCGAAAAGCACCAGGCCAGCCAGCCCCCCAAGCTGCCCAGCAGATGCAGGGTCCACAAAGGCCATCGGGAAAAGAAGCGAAACCAAAAAAGCATAGGGGAGTGATTTTGCCTTGAACCGAAGACGGTGCGGCCGTTGCGCCGTGTAGGCCATTGAACCGGCCTTGCCTGCACCCAGCGGCAGCGGCTGGCCATTACCTGTTTTGGATGATGCGTGCTACCCGTTCACGCCCTCCCCGCATCAGCCAACGGGGCATAGCATGAGCACAACGCCTGAAACAACACCAAACCGTCCATTTCATTCTTTTCAGCGTGAACAAGGCATTGATCATGAAAAACGACACCCTCCACCCGCACTATTTCAGCACCAGTCAAGCCGCCAAAATGCTGGGCTTGTCGGTCGGCACCATCCAGCGCATGGT
>NZ_JBILQU010000091.1:0-11286 GCF_044373035.1 Limnohabitans sp.
ATCGCCCGCGTGAGCGACTGGACCATGTGGTGGTGCGTGTTGATCAAGCCCGGCACCACCACATGGCGGCGGGCGTCGATCACTTCGTCGACTTGCTTGACCAGTTCGTCGGTGTTTTCAGTGGCGGGAATGATGCGTTCGATGCGGCCATCGCGGATCAGGAGCGAGGCGTCTTGGAGTTCGGTGTTCGCATCGTCTTGCGTGGCGATGCAGCGGGCGCGGTGGATGAGCAGCGTGGTCATGGGACGAACTTTACCTGCCGTGGGGCACAATTTGCCCATGCAAGACGCCCAGCCCCACATCTCCAGCTTGACCCAAGATCCCTCTGCCTTTTTGAAAGCGCTTTACGACGTGGCGGTGCAACGTGCCTTGCCGCTGCACAACACGGCGGCACATTTGCCTGCTCCGCCAGATCCTGCCAAGGGCCGCACCCTGGTGCTGGGCGCTGGCAAGGCGGGCGGGGCGATGGCGCAAGCGGTCGAGGCCCTGTGGCCCCAGGACGCGCCACTGTCGGGTCTGGTCGTCACGCGATATGGCCACACCCCACCGCGTCCGGCGGGCTTGCCAGCGCGCATCGAGGTGGTCGAGGCCTCGCACCCGGTGCCCGATGCTGCGGGGCTGCAAGCGGCTGAGCGCATTTTGGAACTCACGAAAGGCCTGACCGCCGACGACCTGGTGCTGTGCCTGATTTCGGGCGGCGGCTCGTCTTTGCTGACTTTGCCAGCCGAGGGCATCAGCTTGCAGCTCAAACAAGACATCAACCGCCAACTGCTCGCCAGCGGGGCGAATATCGCCGAGATGAACTGCCTGCGCAAGCACCTCTCTCGCATCAAGGGCGGGCGTTTGGCGGCCGCTTGCGCTCCTGCGCGGGTGGTCACGCTCACCATCAGCGATGTGCCGGGCGACGACCCGTCCATCATCGCCAGCGGCCCCACCGTGCCCGATGTCAGCACCTGCGCCGATGCGCTGGCCATTCTCAAACGCTACGCCATCAACGTGCCCGACTCGGTGTGGCAGGCCTTGCAGGCGGGTGTTTGGGAAACGCCCAAACCCGGCTCGCCGGTGTTTGCGGGCCACAGCGTGCACATGATCGCCACGCCCCAGCAGTCGCTCGAGGCGGCAGCCGCTGCCGCGCGAGCCATGGGGTTGAATGCTTACATCCTGAGCGACGAGATTGAGGGGGAGTCGCGCGAGGTGGCCAAGGTGCACGCGGCGCTGGCGCGTGCGGCGGCCAAGGGCCTGGGGCCGTTCACCAAGCCCTGCGTTATTTTGAGCGGCGGTGAAACCACGGTGACCCTCAAGGCCCAGCCTGCAGGCACGCCACGCGGCCGCGGTGGGCGGGCGGGGGAGTTTTGCATGAGCTTGGCCGAGGCCCTGCAAGGCCAGAGCGGCGTGTGGGCGCTGGCGGCCGACACCGACGGCATCGACGGCATCGAAGACAACGCCGGGGCGCAAGTGGCTCCCGACACGTTGGCGCGCGCTGCCGAAAAAGGGCTAAAAGTGAGCGAGCACTTGCACCAAAATGATGCTTACGGTTTCTTTGAGCCGCTGGGCGACCTGGTCATCACCGGGCCCACGCACACCAATGTGAACGATTTTCGGGCCATCTTGGTGCGGTGATGGGGTCTCATTGATGTGTGTCAAAGCCCACAGACTGGGGCTCTGGCACAGTTGTCTCCACCATGTTGGATTCCTCTTTGCCCCCTTTGTCCGAACCCGCAGGCCCCGTGTTAGCAGGCACTGTGTTGCTGCACCGAGGTGACGCGGTAGACCGCATCCTGCACGTCATGCAGGGTCGGGTGGTGCTGGGGGTGATGGCGGATGGTCATATGGCGCACCAGTTGGGCGTGGTGGAAGGTCCATTTTGGCTAGAGGCTGCATCGGGTTTGTTGGGCTTGCCGCACGCGGTTGACGCGGTGGCCGAAACCGAGGTACATGTGCAATACGTGAGCGTGCCCGATTTTGTGGCCGATGTGCACGCTTTGCCCGAGGCCTCGCAAAACCTGCTCATGGACATGGCGCGTTCGCAGCGCCAACAAAGCGAACTGGCGGTCAGTCGGGTGGCCAAAGATGCGGATGCGCGATGCGCTGAATGGCTCTTGCGCCATGCCCAACCCGACGAGCTTTTTGGCGGCTTGGCCGTGAAACTGACTGAGCGCAAGCGCACCATCGCCGCGCAGTTGGGCATCGCCCCTGAGACGTTTTCACGCGTGCTGCGTCACTTGCGTGAGCGCCAACTCATCAGCGGTGGCGGCCGGGTGTTGGGCCTGCCCAACCCTCAAGCTTTGCGCGAGCTGGCTGGGGTTTGAGCCTGTTGTAGCCTTAGGATTTTTGCAGCCGCGGATTTTTCATCCACAGCACGGGTTGTTCCTTGACTGGGCGCGCTGGCGCGCCGTGTTGCAGCAAGGCCTGGTCCAGCGCCTGACCCGCCTCGTCTTGCAGGGCCGCGTGGCGGATGCGGGCCACGGCAGCCGCTTGTTCCGCCAAGGGCACGGCCGAAGCCGCGCCGCACACATGGCGCAGGATGTGCAGCAGGTTGTCCTTGCCGCGCTCGTTGGTGCTGCCATACCCTTTGATGAGTTGGCCGCAGCGTGCCAGTTCCAAACCCAGCGCAGGGGACTGGCGTGTGGCGGTTTCGATGCCGTGCAGCCATTCTTCGATCAGTGCTTGCTCGGTCTGATAGCGGCTGCCCAGCGGGCGCAGCACGCGCAAGCTGGCCAAAAAGCGCAAGCTGGCCATGCCCCACAGTGCATGGCGTGCCACCTTGAGCGGCATGGACCAAGGCGCTTGGCCATTGGCCACGCGGGCGCGGTCCCAGCGCAGCAGCCGATTCGCCAGGCCTTGCGGCAGCAGAGCGGCCAACTCGGGCACGCCAGGCTTGAAGTGGTCGTACACCTTGAGCACATCGCCCTCTTTGGCTTTGACTTCTTGCGTCACGCGTTCCCAGCGGCTGGCGCGGCTTTTCAGGTCGGCCACGCGGATGATGTCGTCAAACGCCATCCACAGGGCCAGCCAGCGGGTGGCCTCGGCGGTCACGGGGTGGGTGGCGTCGGCTGACGCGGATTCGGCACTCAGTAAGCGTTCGAGCCGCTGCACATACAAGCGGGCATAAGCCGGGCCTTGGTATTCCACCAAGCGCTGGTGCGCCAAGCCCATCAGGGGGTGCAGCACGGCGGGAAATTTGGCGGCGACATCGTTGGGCAAAACGGCCGATGCAGCCAGCACTGGGGCCGCAGGCTTCATCACCTGCTCGACATATTGCGCCTGCTCGCGCTGGCGCGTCACCAAATCAAAAGCCGAAGCAAAGCCGCGCAGGCTGGCTTGCGCCGCCTTGCCGGGGCCTGCCAACACGGCCTCGTAATGCGACCGCGTGAAGGGCAGCAAGCCGCTGCCCGCCATCGCCCCCAGCATCACGGCGCTGACCAGGGTGCCGCTTTCCTGGCACAGGCGCGCCATGTCCATCACATGGTGACGCAGGCTGTGCGCGGCCACCACATCGAGCAGCGGGCCTTCGGGTCGGCGGCCATCGCCCATGGTCATTTTTTCGGCGGTGGTGAGCGCTCGCGATGAGGCGCTGATGACCAAGGTGCGGTCGGCTGAAGCCAGGCCGTTGCCGATCTGGCGGGCGGTTTCCAGCAGCTCCGAAGACACCAGTGCGTCGAGTCGACCTGGCAGCGGGTTCAAGCCCAGCACCGGCAAGCGGCCTTGCAGCTGGCTGTGGGGCTGGGGGTAGACCTCGAGGTAATAGGTGGTGGCCCCGGTGCGCTGTGCCACGCCGGGAATCGAGGTGGCTTGCGCCGGGTAGCCTGCGTGGCGCGCCACGTCGACCAGCCAGTCGGCCAGCACGCCGCCGCCTTCGCCGCCCAGGGCGCAGAGCAAGATGGAAATGGGTTGGGTCATGGTTTCTCTCTCTGGCGTTTCAGCGGATCAAGCGGGTTGCAGCCAACGTGTGGCCAAGCCTTGCCAACGGGCCCACAGGCGCTCGTGCAGCTTGGGGTTTTGCACCACTTCGGCGCGGTAGAAGGATGGGCACAGCGTGGCCGCGTGGGCGTTTTCGCCGCACAGTCCGCAGCCCACGCAGCCATCGATCACAGTGGCCACCGGGTCCACCTTGAGCGGGTCGGGGTTGTCTTTGAGCGTGAGGGTGGGGCAGCCTGACAGGCGGATGCAGGCGTGGTCGCCGTTGCACACGTCTTCGTCCACGCCGTATTTCACCCGCTCGACGCGTTTGCCTTGGGACAGCAGCGAGGCCAACCAGGGCTTGATGCGGCGCTGGCGCTCCAGCTGGCATTCGCCTTCGGCCACGATCACCTTCAGGCCCTGAAACTCGGTGGTGAAAGCTTCCGTGAGCGTGGCCTGCATGTGGCTCACTTCGTAGGTGTGCACCGTGCGCAGCCACTGCACGCCCAGCCCCTTGAGGGTGGACTCGATGGTCTGGTTGGTGTGCACCACGCTTTGGCGTTTGTCGTCCGCCAGTTCCTTGGCGATGTCGGTGGGCGTGTTGATGATGTCTTGGGTGCCGGTGGCCGAGGTGTAGCCGTTTTTGAAGATCAGCAGCACCGCGTCGTCGCCATTGAACAGTGCGCTTTGCACACCCGTCAGCAAGCCGTTGTGCCAAAAGCCACCATCGCCCATCACCGACAGCACGCGCCGCTTCATGAGGGGCGACACGCCCGCCCGGCTGGCCAGACTCATGCCGTAGCCCAGGATGGAGTGGCCCACCGAAAACGGCTCGAAAGTGGCCAAAGCGTGGCAGCCGATGTCGCCTGAAATGTGCACCGGGCCGACGTCTTGCTGGGCCAGCTTGAGGGCCGAGAAGACGGGCCGCTCAGGGCAGCCAATGCACATGCTCGGTGGCCGCGCAGGCAGCGGGCTGCCCAGCAGGGTTTGCACTTGCAGGCGGCGTTCGCCATTGGTGGCCAGCCACTGGCGGGTGGCTTCCGGCACAGCGTCTGCTTGGTGCCGGTCCAGGAACTTCAGCAGGCCCTGGGCCATGACTTCGGCGGTGTATTCGCCGCCAGAGGGCAGCATGTCTTTGCCATGCAGCGGTGTTTGCAAGTCCAGGCGGCGCAGCATCAAGGCGAGTTCTTGCTCGATGTATTCGGGCTGGCCCTCTTCAAGCAGCAGCACGGCCGATTTGTCTTTGCAAAAATTCACCAACTCGTCGGGCACCAGCGGATACGTCACATTCATCACCAGCACCGACAAGCTGGACACGCCAAACGCATCGGCCAGGTCGAACTGCTGCAATGCGCGCATGAGCGTGTTGTAGAGACCGCCTTGCACGATCAAACCCAGGTGTCGTTGGGTACTGCCTTCAAAGTGCTCGTTCAGGCGCTGCTCGGCAATGTATTGGCGTGCGGCGGGCAGGCGGTGTTCGACTTTGCGTTTTTCTTGCGCAAAGGTCACCGGCGGGTGCGCCAGGCGCATGTAGTTGAAACCAGCGGGTTCGTCGATCAGGTGTTTTTTGGACAGCTTGGGGGCCTGGTTGTCCTTGGCCACAAACTGGCCGCGCACATGGCAGGCGCGGATGCGCAGCTCCATCATCACCGGCATGTTGGACGCTTCGGACAGCCGAAAACCGTGCTCCACCATGTTGACCATCTGGCCCAACTCGGGCCGGGGGTCGAGCAGGCACATGCCCGACTTGAGTGCATAGGCGTGTGTGCGCTCCTGGATCACGCTGGCGCCTTCGCCGTAGTCTTCGCCCACCACGATCAGCACGCCCCCGGTCACACCGGGTGAGGACAAATTGGACAGCGCGTCAGCCGCCACGTTGGTGCCCACAATCGACTTCCAGGTCACCGCGCCGCGAATGGGGTAATGGATGGACGCGCCCAGCATGGCGGCGGCCGAAGCTTCGTTGGAACACGCCTCCACATGCACACCCAGCTCGTCCATATAGGGTTTGGCCTGCACCATCACATCGAGCAGGTGCGAGACCGGCGCGCCCTGGTAGCCACCCACATAGCTCACACCCGACTGCAGCAGTCCTTTGGTGATGGCCAAAATGCCCTCGCCGTGAAAGACCTCGCCCGTGCCCATGCGCAGGGCCTTGATTTCTTCGTGAAATGAAACTTCCAAAGTACGCTCCTTGCGTTGTTGCTGTCCATTGGCATTCTCTGCAGAGACATGCGGGCCATCTTACTTATAAGTTTATTAAATGGATTGAATAACGTTCATGCGCCAAACATATGAGCCGTGGCCAGTCATCTTGGTTACAGCAGACCCCGCTGCCAGACCCCACCATGCGGCATCCCCCAACCAACAGGAGTCGAGACATGAGCAGCAGACGACAGTGGATTCAATGGGCCGGCCTGGGTGCCGCTGCGCTGGGTGTGATGGGCCGCGCTTGGGCCGGTCCATTTCCGGAAAAACCGATCAAAATGATCGTGCCCTATCCGGCAGGCGGCGGTGCTGACCAGTGGGCGCGAATTGTGGCGGGCAAGGCCGAAAAATTGTTGGGGCAGCCCATCGTGATGGATTACAAGCCCGGTGCCAGCACCACCATTGGGGCAGATGCTGCCGCCAAAGCGCCCGCCGATGGCTACACCGTGCATTTGATTGACAGCACCGCTTTTGCCTACGTGCCCAACATGCGCAAAGTGTCTTATGACCCGCTCAAATCCTTCACGCCCTTGGTCCATTTGGGCGACTTGCCATTTGTGTTGGTGGCTCACCCTTCTGTGCCTGTTCGCAATTTGCAAGAACTGATTGCCTTTGCCAAAGCCAACCCCAACAAACTCAATTGCGCCAGCGCGGGTGTGGGTTCACCGCATCACTTGATTGCCGAAATTTTCAAGCAACGTGCAGGCATTTCCATGAACCATGTGCCCTACAAGGGGGCTGCCCAGTACATTGCCGATTTGTTGGGCGGGCAGGTGGATTTGGCCGTTTCAACCTTGGGGCCGGCCATGCCGCACATCCAAACAGGCCGCATGCGTGCTTTGGCCGTGTCTACCGGCAAGCGTTCAAGCACCATGCCCGATGTCCCCACCATCGCCGAGCAAGGGTTTGAAGGCTTTGATGAAAAACCCTGGAACTGTTTTGTGACCAACGCCGGTGTGCCCGCTGAAGCCCTGGACCGCTTGCGCGCAGCCTTTCGCGCCACGATGGATGACCCCGAGGTGATTCAGGCTTTGCGCAAGACAGGTGTGGAAGAAATAGGGCGCATGCCCCTGGCCCAGATCAGCGAGCAAATGCGTCTGGACAACGCGAAATGGGGCGACGTGATTCGCCGCGCCAAAATCACCATGGACAGTTGAACGGGTGGCTTTGGCCTTCGGCACGCGCGCTGATTTCAGGCGTTGGGCCGCGCCTTGTCGCGGTATTGATCAAACACCGCGCCTTGCTGGAACAAAGCCTCGGTGTCTTGGGCTGAATAGCCAAGCTGGGCCAGCACCGATGCCGAGTGCTGGCCCAACCAAGGCGCAGGCATGCGAATGCTGCCCAGCGCACCGCTGGATTTGATGGGCAAGCCCAAGGTCTTCATCGGACCGATGATGGGGTGATCGATGTCGTGCACCATTTTTCGGGCCAAGACATGGGGGTCTTTCAGGGTTTGCTCGTATCCAAAAACCGGACCGCCAGGGATGCCCACGGCATCCAGCAGCGCCACCCAGTGGGCCGTTGTGTGTTGCGTGGTGACCGATTCAATGTCGCGTTCAAGCGCATCCACATTCTTGACCCGCAGGGCCTGTGTGCGGTAGTCCGGGCGTTCAAGCCAATCGGGTTGGGCGATGACTTTTTCACAAAAAGCCATCCACATTTTGGGCGTGCCAGCCCCCACGGTCACATACCCATCTTGTGTGCGATAGGCTTGGTAGGGTGCAGAGCGTCTGTGCCGTGTGCCTGTGGCGGTGGGGATTTCGCCCGAGCCAAAAAATGCCCCGAATTCCCAAGGGGTCCAGGCCAACCCAGCTTCCAGCAAAGAGGTTTCCAGGTACTGGCCTTCGCCAAAACGCAGCTTGCCAATCAGGGCGCCCAAAATGCCCGACAGGGCCGTGACGCCGCTGGCAATGTCGTTCATGGCAATGCCCACTTTGGCTGGGCGGCCGCCAGGCTCTCCGGTCATCATCATGATGCCGGACATGCCTTGGGCAATGATGTCGTAGCCGCCTTTTTGGCCATAAGGCCCGGTCTGGCCAAACCCCGACATGGACGCGTAAATCACACCCGGGTTGTGCGCGCAAATGCTGTCGTAGTCCAACCCCATGCGCTTGACCACACCGGGGCGGAAGTTTTCCAGCACGATGTCCGCCTTTGCAGCCAACTGCTGGGCGATCTTCAGGCCCGCCGGGTCTTTCAGGTTCAGGGCGATGCTTTGTTTGTTGCGGTTGAGCACCGCAAAACAATACGACTCGCCGTTGACCTGGGGCTCAAATTGGCGCGATGTATCACCTTTGTCGGCGTTTTCGAGTTTGATGACATCGGCCCCCATGTCGCCCAACACCATGGCGCAATAAGGGCCAGCCAATACATTGGTCAAGTCGAGGACGCGAAGGCCAGACAGTGGGAGTTTCATGGGAGGACTTTCGTGGATCGGCGATAAAGTTTCAGCGGCCAGTGAATACAGCTTTGCGCTTTTCCATGAAGGCGGTGCGACCTTCGGTGAAGTCGGCGCTGTTGAAGCACTGGGCCACCAATTGGTCGCACAAAGCCAAATTCCGCAAAGAGGCGTCTTTGACGATTTCACCCACAATGGTTTTGATCGAGGCCACGGTCAAGGGGGCGTTGGCCGCGATGGTGTCGGCATAGTGCGTCACGTAAGCGAGCAACTCTTCTTGGGGCACCATCCGGTTGATCAGCCCCATGGCCAGGGCCTCGGGTGCCGTGAATTGCCGTGCGGTAAAAAAGATTTCTTGTGCAAATGAAGGCCCCACTACATCGACCAGTTTGCGCACACCGTCAAATTCATAGCCCAGCCCCAGTTTGGCGGCAGGCACGGCAAAACGCGAATGGTCCGCCGCAATCCGGATGTCGCAGTTCAGCGCCACGGCCACGCCACCGCCGATGCAATAGCCCTGAATCATGGCCAGGGTGGGTTTTTTCAGGTTTTTCAGGGCCTGCATGCCTTGTTGAGCAACTGCGTCGTAGCGCTGGGTGGCCTCGGCAGAGTCGCGTTGCTCGGCGAATTCCGAAATGTCAGCACCCGAGACAAAGGCCTTCTCGCCCGCCCCCTGCACCACCACCACGCGAATGTCGTCATCGCGCGCAAATTCTTTTGCAATGTCCGCCAGTCCCTGCCACATCTCCAGTGACACGGCGTTGTGCCGGGCCGGGTTGTTGAAGGTGATCCAGCCCACATGCTGGTCTTTGTGGGCGGCCATCTTGTTGGTTTTCAAAAGGCTCATGAAGCGACTCCAAAGAAATGTTTTTCCAGTATGTGCCGCAACGGTTTGCGCAAAGGTTACCCGTGCGACAGACGCCCAAGGGGGGTGGGACCGGCGACCAAACCAAAGCGCTGACACCCGGCGGGTGATCTATCAATGCAAAATATCAACCATGATCGGTATGCATTGAATGAATATCAAAGACTTGGACCTGAACCTTTTGCGCTTGTTTGACGCGGTCTGGCGCACGCGCAGCGTGAGCCTGGCCGCGCAGCAATTGGGCATGTCGCAGCCGGCGGCCAGCCAGGGTTTGGCGCGTTTGCGGACCCTGTTGGGCGATGCCCTGTTTGAGCGCAGCGGCTCGGGCGTGCGGCCCACGCCGCGTGCCGACCGGCTGGCGCAGGGGGTGCAAATGGCGCTGGCCACGATTGAAGAGGCCTTGAACGCCTCGCAGGTGTTTGAACCGCAGCGGTCCAAGCGCGTGCTGCGCGTGCACCTGAGCGACATTGGCGAAGCGCGTTTTTTACCTGAGCTGGTCCTGGTCTTGCAGCGCATGGCACCGGGCATGCGGCTCGAAGCCAGGCCTGTGCCGCACGACCAAATTGGAGCAGCCTTGGACAACGGCCAGCTGGACCTGGCGATTGGATTTTTGCCAGAAGTCAGCGACACCTTGCACCAGCCCCTGCTGAGCGACCGCTATGTGGTGCTGATGCGCCAAGGCCACCCGGTGGCCAAGCGATGGGGCCAGTTGCAAAAAAAGGCTGGGGCGTTTCCCGATGCAACGCATGCCTTGTTGGCAGAGCTGGAATTTGCTGCCGTGCGCACGCATGCCGACACGCTGCGCATTCTGGAGTTGATGCACTGGCAGCATCGCCTGCGCCTGACCGTGAGCCATTTTCTGTCGTTGCCCGGCATCGTGCGCAGCAGCGATCTGGCCGTGCTCATGCCGCGCAACTTTGCGCAAGGCTTTGCGCAGGCGGGCGAGTTGGCCATCATCGAACCTGATTTGCCCTTGCGCGATTTCACCGTGTCCATGCACTGGAGCGCCCGCTTTGACAAAGACCCGTGTCTGCAATGGCTGCGGGCCGCGACCGCTCAATTGTTCAGCACTCCCACACCATGAGCACTTTCAAACTTTATCTGAGCGCCATTGAAGCCCCCAGCCTGGCCGATGTGCAAGCCTGGCAGGGCATGACCCTGCTGGAATTTGGCACCGAGTGGTGCGGTCACTGCCGCGCCGCGCAGCCCCTGATCACACAGGCATTGGCCGCACAGCCACATTGGCAGCACTGCAAAGTCGAAGACGGCCCCGGCCGTGCGCTGGGTCGCCATTACCGCGTCAAGCTGTGGCCCACCTTGGTGTTGTTGCGCGATGGGCAGGAAGTGGGGCGTCTGGTGAGGCCTGCGGCCGTGCAGGACATCGAAAGCGCGATGTCAAAGGCTTGACGGGGTGGTGGGGCACCTGGATTCGTGTTTTTTAAAATATTATGTTTTGTTTGGCACGACAACGGCGCTTACCAAGTCGAAATCGTGGACTACCACTGAGGAGTTGAAGATGACCGAATTACTTGACGAAATCCACCCCGGCGAAATCTTGTTGGAAGATTTCATGAAGCCCATGGGGATTACCGCGCGTCAGCTGGCCGCTGACATTGATGTGTCACCCAGCCGAATCAGCGATCTGGTCAATGGCAATCGCCCCGTGACGGCCGATACCGCCTTGCGTTTGGGGTTGTTTTTCAACATGGAGCCCCGCTTTTGGCTGAACCTGCAAACCGAGTACGACAAGCGCCAGGCCTCCCGAACGCTCACTGCTGCGATTGCGCCACGCATTCGGGTGTTCCAGCAGCCAGCCGCTGCTTGATTGAACTGGGGCTGGCGAACCTTAAGCCAACAAAACCCCAGCGTCTTCATACCAAAACAGCAGCGCCGCGTCGTAGCTTTCCCACACACA
>NZ_JBILQU010000224.1:0-2543 GCF_044373035.1 Limnohabitans sp.
GCAGCGGCAGGCACGGAAATGCGCAAACACCTCAACGAACTGGAGCAGTCCTTGACGACACCCACGGCCCCTCGCAGACAATTGCGCGATGTCTTTCAAGCTTACCGGGACAGCCCCGAATGAACACCTCTGGAGATCGAAGCATGAATGTGAGTCCCGACAACTTTTCCTCTTTGCGCATTGACGCCAACCGTTTATGGCAATCGCTGATGACCTTGGCCCAAATCGGCGGCACCGAAAAAGGGGGCGTTTGTCGTTTGGCCTTGACCGAATTGGACCGACAAGGCCGAGACCTCGTCACGTCCTGGGCGCGCGAAGCGGGCATGACCGTCACGGTCGATCAAATTGGCAACGTCTTCATGCGCAGAGCAGGGCGGCAGCCCGATTTGCCGCCCATCATGACCGGCAGCCACATCGACACCCAGCCCACCGGTGGCAAGTTCGATGGCAACTATGGCGTGCTGGCCGGGCTGGAGGTGGTGCGCTGCCTGAACGACCATGGCATCGAAACCGAGGCCCCGATTGAGGTGGCCTTTTGGACCAATGAAGAAGGTTCCCGCTTTGTGCCGGTGATGATGGGTTCGGGCGTTTTTGCGGGTGCGTTTTCGCTGGAGCACGCCTACAGAGCCCAAGACCAAGAAGGCAAAACGGTGCGGGAAGAACTGCAAAAAATCGGCTATGTCGGCGCTGAAGTGCCGGGGCAGCACCCCATCGGAGCGTATTTTGAAGCCCACATCGAGCAAGGCCCGGTGCTGGAAGATGCAGGCGTGACCATTGGCGTGGTCAGCGGTTCCTTAGGCATCCGTTGGTTTGACTGCATCGTCACGGGCATGGAAGCCCATGCCGGCCCCACGCCCATGCCTTTGCGCCGGGATGCCATGCAGGTGGCCACACACTTGATGCAGGCCGTAGTGAAGACGGCCCTCGCACATGCTCCGCATGCCAGGGGCACGGTGGGCATGGTGCATGTGCACCCCAACAGCCGCAATGTGATTCCGGGTCGGGTCAAGTTCAGCATCGACCTGCGCAACAACACAGACGTCGGGGTGGAGGCCATGGCCGATGAAATCAAAGCCCAGGCTCAAAGTTTGCAGGGCAGCACAGGCCTGCGCATAGAACTGACCCTGGTGTCGAGTTTCCCGGCGCAACCCTTCCATCCGGAGTGCGTGGAGGCGGTGTCTGCCGCCGCTGCCCACTTGGGCTACAGCCAAATGCCGGTGGTCTCAGGTGCTGGACACGATGCCATCTACACCGCCCGTCTGGCCCCGAGTGGCATGATTTTCATCCCCTGCAAAGACGGCATCAGCCACAACGAAATCGAAGACGCCCAGCCCGCTGACATCGCTGCAGGGTGCAATGTTTTGCTGCACGCCATGCTCGGCAAAGCGAGAGCGGCGCAGACCCGTTGAAAAAGCGCTGTCGCCGAGCAGGCCTTCAAAAAGGGTTGTTCTAGAGCCACCGGTCGCCAAAGCCCAGTGATGCCTGGTGGCGCTTGTGAGAGCCCCGGTGGGCGCTGAAAGTTGCATGAGGTAAGCTTTACAAGTCCTTCTTCAGGAGACACCATGAGCGACACATCGGCTTTCGGCTTCGGCCAATTCTTACCAGGTTTTGACTTCTTGCAAAACCTGTCCAAAACCGCATCGCAAGCTCAGCCATCTGCTGCTGCAGGCATGCCTGGCATGGCCAGCTGGGTAGCGCCCACGCTGAGCATCGAAGACATCGACAAGCGCATTCAGGAGCTCAAGTCGGTGCTGTTCTGGCTGGAGCAAAACACCACAGCGCTCAAGGCCACGATTCAGGCCATGGAGGTGCAAAAAATGACCTTGACCACGCTGCAAAGCATGAACGTGAACATGGCCGATTTGGCCAAGGCCTTCACCGCCAAAGCACCAGCAGCCGTGCCCCAGGCAGCTGCGCCACAACCCTTTGCGCCGAAAGCCGCACCAGTGCCGGAACCTGCTCAGCCAGAACCCGCTCAGTCAGAACCCCCATCTGCTGACGCATCTTCGGCCAAGCCTGCTGTTGACCCCATGCAGTGGTGGGGCGCATTGACCCAACAGTTTCAAAACATTGCCGCCGCCGCTGTCAAAGATGTGGCTGCCGAAGCCATGAAGACGGGCATGACGCCCAAGGGGGCCCACAAGGCAGCAGCCGGCCCTAAATCCCCTGCCACCCAAAAACCCGCCACCGTCAAAACCAAACCGGCCACAAAATCCACCCCCCGCAAGGCGGTCTCTCGGCGCAAATCGCCATGAAGCTTTTTCCTTGCGGTCACGCCACCCATCCGCAGTGGCGCATGGCGGCTGGCCTGGTGCTGGCGCAGCTGCGCGCCCAAATGGTCTTGCCTGATTACGCGAGCCAGCCCCGTTTGGGCTTGCTTTACATCACCGACCATTACGCGGCCGATGCGCAAGCGTTGCTTGACCACCTGCGCCAGGCGCTGCCCGAGGTGCCCGACTGGGCCGGCACGGTGGGCATTGGCGTAGCGGTGAACAATGCCGAGTACTTTGACGAGCCTGCCATGGCGCTCATGCTGTGCGACC
>NZ_JBILQU010000225.1:0-2533 GCF_044373035.1 Limnohabitans sp.
GACAAAGCCCGCTTTGTGTACCTGCTGCCCAACTTCCAGAACCCCACCGGCCGCACCATGACCGAAGAACGCCGCGCCGCCGTGGCGCAGGTGGCTGTCGAATGTGGCTTGCCGATCATCGAAGACAACCCCTACGGCGACCTGTGGTTTGACGCACCGCCCGCGCCATCGTTGAGCTCCCGCCACCCCGAGGGCAGCGTGTACCTCGGTTCCTTCTCCAAAATTTTGGCGCCCGGCCTGCGCCTAGGCTATTTGGTGGCACCCAAGGCCCTGTACCCCAAACTGCTGCAAGCCAAACAAGCGGCCGACCTGCACACGCCCAGCTTCAACCAGCGCGTGGTGGCCGAAGTGCTCAAGGACGGCTTCATCGACCGCCATGTGCCCACCATCCGGGCGCTGTACAAACAGCAGTGCGAAGCGATGCTCGCCGCGCTTGACCGCGAAATGGCGGGCCTGGGCCTCTCCTGGAACCGCCCTGTGGGCGGCATGTTCCTGTGGGTGCAACTGCCCCAGGGCCTCAAAGCCATTCCCCTGCTGGACAAAGCCGTTGAAAAAGGCGTGGCCTTTGTGCCCGGCTCGGCGTTTTACGCTGGGGCCGCCAACGAAAGCACCCTGCGCCTGTCGTTTGTGACCGCCACTGTGGACCAGATCAACACCGGCATGGCCGCGCTGGCAACGGCGATCCGAGAATCCTTGTAATCCGCTCCCACCCCCTCAAGATCCCATGAAATTCCGAGCTTTTCAACAAGTCGACGTCTTCACCGACACCGCCTTTCTGGGCAACCCGCTGGCTGTGGTGCTCGATGGCACAGGTCTGAGCGACGCCCAAATGCAAACCTTTGCCGCCTGGACGCAGCTGAGCGAAACCACCTTTGTGCTGCCACCCACACCCGATGGCGCTGCGCGCGGGGCCGACTACCGGGTGCGCATTTTCACGCCTGGGGCTGAGCTGCCTTTTGCTGGCCACCCCACACTGGGCACGGCCCACGCCTGGCTGAAGGCGGGCAACACGCCCCGGCAACCCGGTGTGCTGATGCAGGAATGCGGCGTTGGCCTGGTGACTCTGAAGCAGCTGGGCGAGCGCTGGGCTTTTGCGGCACCACCACTGACGCGCTCGGACATTTCGGCCGGAGAACTCGTTCCGGTGCTGGCGGCGTTGGGGCTGGACGCATCTGAAGTGATAGTCGCCCAAAACCTGAACAACGGCCCGCATTGGCTGGGCCTGCTGGTGGACAGTGTGGACACGGTGCTGGCCCTGGAGCCCGATCACGTTGCCCTGAAAAAGCTGGGCACCAAAGTCGGCGTGGCGGCCCGCAGGCAAGAGACGCCGGGAGGACTGATCCGCCGCGCCAACCGCGAAGCCCGCGCCTTTGCACCGTCCACCCGCATCGCCAACGACCCGACCGACCTGGAAGTGCGTGCCTTCGCCGCCCCCGTGGGCATCGCCGAAGATCCAGTCACCGGCAGCCTGAATGCATCGCTGGCGCAATGGTTGATGGACGACGGCCACATGCCTGCCACCTACAGCGCCCGCCAGGGCACGATGCTGGGGCGCGCCGGACAGGTTTTTTTGTCGCAAGACGCGCAAGGCCAGGTCTGGGTGGGCGGCGATGTGGTCGGCTGCATCCAGGGCAGCGTGAGTCTGTGACCCCCTGAACCCCAAGCCTTGAACTGCCGGAGCCACCATGCACACCGATCTGCCCACACTGGCCCAAATCCAATCAGCCACGCAAACCATCTATGCGGCCTTTGGTCCCACGCCCCAGTACCGGTGGAACACCCTGAGCCAGCGGCTGGGCACCGACTGCTGGGTCAAGCATGAAAACCACACCCCCGTGGGCGCCTTTAAGGTGCGCGGTGGTTTGACTTACTTTGAACACTTGGCCCGCTCAGGCCAGATGCCCCCAAAAGTGATCAGCGCCACCCGGGGCAACCATGGCCAAAGCATCGCTTATGCGGCAGCACGCCACGGCGTGGCCTGCACCATCGTGGTACCACTGGGCAACTCCGCAGAGAAAAATGCCGCCATGCGGGCGCTGGGAGCGCAGCTCATCGAACGGGGTCATGACTTCCAGGCGGCCCGCGAACACGCTCTGAGCCTGGCACAGGCAAGCGGTGCGCACATGGTGCCCAGCTACCACCCCGCCTTGGTGCTCGGCGTGGCCACGGGTTGGCTCGAATTTTTTCAGGCTGTCCCTGCGCTCGATGTGCTTTATGTACCGATTGGCCTCGGCTCGGGTGCCTGCGCCGCATTGGCGGCCAAGCAAGCGCTTGGCCACCCTGTCAAGGTGGTGGGCGTGGTCAGCGCACACGCCACCACTTACCTCGACTCGATGGCGGCAAACTGTGTGGTCGAAGCCCCGGTCAGCACCGTGCTGGCCGATGGCATGGCGGTGCGGCGGGCGGACCCGCAAGCACTGGCCATTTTGCAAAACGGGCTCGACCACCTCGTGCAGGTGAGCGATGCCCAAGTGGCGCAGGCCATGCGCGATCTGTACACCGACACCCACAATGTGGCTGAAGGTGCGGGTGC
>NZ_JBILQU010000092.1:0-11127 GCF_044373035.1 Limnohabitans sp.
AGGAGCGCACCCCGTGCGCGATGGGCGTGGCACACGTCCTAAAAACCTCGTTCACGGTGTTGAATGAACACGGCAGGAGGCCGTTGCCATGAATGTTTATGACCGCTACGTATTGCCTTACCTGATCGACATCGCCTGCGGCCTGCCCATGGTGCAGGCGCAGCGCCGCCAGCTGGTGCCCCAAGCGCAAGGCCGTGTGCTGGAGATCGGCATGGGCACCGGCCGTAACCTGCCGTTTTACGACCGCACCCGCATCACCCGTTTGGTGGGCGTGGACCCGGCCCTGCAAATGCATCACCTGGCCCAAAAGCGCAGCCGCGAGGCGGGCATCCACGTGGAGCTGATGGGCCTCTCGGCCGAACAACTGCCCACAGCAGACGCCAGCTTTGACACCGTGGTCTGCACCTACACCCTGTGCAGCATCCCCGATGCGGCGCAGGCCTTGCGCGAGATGCGCCGGGTTCTGGTTCCAGGGGGCAAGCTGCTTTTTTGCGAGCATGGCCGCGCACCGGATTCGGGTGTGCGCCGTTGGCAAGACCGCTTGCAACCCCTCTGGGGGCCGCTGGCTGGTGGCTGCCAATTGGGGCGAGACATTCCCGCCTTGCTGCAAGAAGCAGGCTTTGCTGCGAACACGCAATCGGCGTATCTGGCTGGGCCGCGTCCCATGACTTTTCACTACTGGGGTCAAGCGCAGGTTGCGTGAAGCCCGGGTTCACTGGCC
Source organism: Limnohabitans sp. (assembly GCF_044373035.1). Taxonomy (GTDB): domain Bacteria; phylum Pseudomonadota; class Gammaproteobacteria; order Burkholderiales; family Burkholderiaceae_C; genus Limnohabitans_A. Next base: position 722 of record NZ_JBILQU010000092.1, read on the forward strand.
TTGTTGCCCAAAGGTGTGTGAAGCCGCTTTGTTGCGTGCTGCGCAACATGCTAAAGTCCAGCCATGATCAAGTCGTTCAGACACAAAGGCTTGCGCAGTCTGTTTGAGTCAGGCAAGGTCGCCGGTGTGAAAGCCAGTCATGTCAAGCGCTTGCGCATGCAATTGGCGGCGCTGGACACCGCGCAAGTCATTGACGACATGGACATCCCGGGATTTCGTTTGCACGCACTCAAAGGCGAGATGCGCGGGCGCTGGTCCATCACCGTGAACGGCAATTGGCGCTTGACCTTTGAGTTTGAAGACGGCAACGCCCACATATTGGATTACGAGGACTATCACTGATGGCCATGCACAACCCCCCTCATCCTGGTGAGTTCATTCAGGAAATTTACCTAGATCCGCATGGGATTTCAGGCCGGGAACTGGCTGAAAAACTGGATGTAGCGCCGTCCACGCTGAGCCGCATTCTCAAAGGCAGCAGCCGGGTCACGCCTGAGATGGCGCTGCGTTTGTCGAAGGCGTTGGGCCGTACGCCCGAAAGCTGGTTGAGCCTGCAAGATGCCCACGATCTGTGGATCGCCCGCCAAAACGTGGACATGAACCGTGTGGTGCCTTTGCAGTTTTCTGCGGTCTGATACCCCATGAGATCCCCCATTGCCGTCGTCGACGTTGACCGTTGCGAAACCTGGACCCGTTACAAAAACGGGCTGTGCGACACCTGTGCTGCCAATTGCTGCACCATGCCGGTCGAGGTCAAGTTGGCCGATCTGGTGCGGCTGGAACTGGTGGACCCATTCGAGGCCGAGCATGATGACCCTAAACAGATCGCCAAACGCCTGAGCAAAGCCGGGCTCATTGAGCACTTCAATTTCAAAAACAGCATCTTCAGCCTGGCGCGTCGCGCCAGTGGCGACTGCCAGTTTCTCGATGCCAAGACGCGCCGCTGCACCGTGTACGACAAGCGTCCCAATACCTGTCGTCTGCACCCGCAAGTGGGGCCGCGCCCCAACCACTGCCCTTATGGCAACAAGGCGCAGTCACGCTGAACGGCGCTTTGCCCATTCAACTGCGGCCATGAAAAAAAGCCCCCCGACTGCAAAGTCGGGAGGCTTTGTTTTTTTGCAGACCGGCAGGCTTACATCGTGTCGATGAAGCTGCGCAGTTTGTCCGAGCGGCTGGGGTGCTTGAGTTTGCGCAGCGCCTTGGCTTCGATCTGGCGAATGCGTTCGCGGGTCACGTCGAACTGTTTGCCCACTTCTTCCAGCGTGTGGTCGGTGGACATCTCGATGCCGAAACGCATGCGCAGCACTTTGGCTTCGCGGGGCGTCAGGCTGTCCAGGATGTCCTTGACCACGTCGCGCAGACCGGCTTGCAGGGCTGCATCGATGGGCGCAGTGTGCGTGCTGTCTTCGATGAAGTCGCCCAGGTGGCTGTCGTCGTCGTCACCGATGGGCGTTTCCATGGAAATCGGCTCTTTGGCGATCTTCATGATCTTGCGGATCTTGTCTTCAGGAATCTCCATCTTCTCGGCCAGGATGGAGGCATCGGGCTCGAAGCCGAATTCCTGCAAGTGCTGACGCGAGATGCGGTTCATCTTGTTGATGGTTTCGATCATGTGCACCGGGATGCGTATCGTGCGGGCCTGATCCGCAATCGAGCGGGTGATGGCCTGACGGATCCACCAAGTGGCGTAGGTCGAAAACTTGTAGCCTCGGCGGTATTCGAACTTGTCCACCGCCTTCATCAGGCCGATGTTGCCTTCCTGGATCAAGTCGAGGAACTGCAGGCCGCGGTTGGTGTACTTCTTGGCGATCGAGATCACCAGGCGCAAGTTGGCCTCGATCATCTCTTTCTTGGCGTCGCGTGACGAGCGCTCGCCCGCGTTCATGCGCTTGTTGATGTCTTTCAGCTCATCGAGCGGCACCACCACTTGCGATTGCAAGTCCATCAGTTTTTGTTGCAGATCTTGTACGGGCGGGATGTTGCGGCCCATGACGGCGCTCCAGCTCTTGCCCGCAGCGGCTTGTTTTTCGATCCACTTGAGGTTGAGCAAGTTGGAGGGGATGCGCTTGCCGTTTTTGTCACGGCCGCTGAAATCGGCAATGAAGTTGTCTTGCGGGTAGCCACATTTGTCCACAATGATGCGGCGCAACTCGCGCTCTTTCTTGCGCACATCGTCGACTTGGCCGCGCACCATGTCGCACAATTTTTCAATGGTTTTGGCAGTGAAACGGATGGTCATCAGCTCTTCGGACAGGACCGATTGCACTTTGACGTAGGCGGGGGTGCCCCAGCCTTCCTTGTCGTAGACTTTGTGCACTTTTTCGAAGTAATCGGTGATGCGGTCAAAGCGTTCCAAGGCCTGATTTTTCAGTTCTTCGAGCTTCTTGGTCAGGGCTTTGGAGCCGCCTTTGCCGTCGTCGTCGTCGGCTTCGTCGAATTCATCGAAGTCTTCTTCGGCCACGTAGTCGTCGGCTTCGTTCAGGTTGGCGAAACCGTCCACCACGGTGGAGATGACGATTTTTCCTTCGCGGATTTCGTTGGCCAGGCGCAGGATCTCGGCGATGGTGGCCGGTGATGCGCTGATCGCGGCCATCATGTCCATCAAGCCGCCTTCTATGCGCTTGGCGATTTCGATTTCGCCTTCGCGGGTCAGCAACTCTACCGTGCCCATTTCGCGCATGTACATGCGCACGGGGTCGGTGGTGCGGCCGAATTCGCTGTCCACGGTGGACAGGGCGGCTTCAGCAGCTTCTTCGGCTTCTTCTTCGGTTGAGCCGGTAGGCGCGTTGTCGGTGATGATCAGGCTTTCGGCGTCGGGCGTTTGCTCGTACACCGCCACACCCAGGTCGTTCAGGGTGGCGATCACCACTTCCAGGGTTTCGGCATCGACCAGTTTGTCGGGCAAGTGGTCGCTGATTTCGCCGTTGGTGAGGTAGCCGCGGGTCTTGCCCAGCTTGATCAGCGCTTTCAGACGGTCACGGCGCTGCTTCATTTCGGCTTCGGTCAGGACGGTCTCGTCCAGGCCAAATTCTTTCATCAAGGCACGCTCTTTGGCCTTGCTGATCTTCATGCGCAGGGGCTTGACCTTTTCGCCTGTCTCCGAAACGTTGTCTGCGACAGGTTCGCCTTGCAGATCGTCTTCGAGTTCGGCCAATTCATCTTCGATGCTGGGCTCGGCGATGCTGCCTTTTTTCTTGGGTCCGCGTTTGGCCCCGACCACGACTTTCTTGGCCGCAGGTTTAGTGTCTTCGGCGGGCGCTGCGGCTTTGGCAACTTTGCTTGGGTTTTTGAGTGGTGCGTCGGCTGCAGCCTCTTTGGCTTTGGCAGCGGGTTTCTTGTCGATGGCTTCGGATTTCTTGGCGGGCACGGAGGCGGCTTTCTTCACAGGCTTGGCAGGAGCGGCTGGGGCTGGCTTGGCTTTGACTTTGGGCGCTGCTGCCTTGGGGGCCACTTTGCCCACCAGTGGGGCAGGTTTTTTGGCCGCCGCTGGGGCGGGCACCTTGGCAGGTGCTTTGGCTGGCGCTTTCACTGCTGGCTTGGCCTTGGCGACGGGCGCTTTGGCTTTGGCAGCAACAGGGGTCTTGGCAACGGCTTTGGACTTGGCAGGGGCCTGGGCAGGCTTCTTGGGCTTTTGAGCGGGCATGGTCAACCTCAGATCACAAAAAGGGACAAGGAAACAGACACAGTCAGCGCCAAATACATCCCGGCGCGGGCGTGGGTTAAGACACAGATCAACACCCCAGATGGGTGCTCAATCTGCATTGGCAAGAGGGTGGGCGAACATTTGGAATGCAGTCCTTGCGGAACGGTGACCTGCCCGCTTGGGGGCGTCGCGCTGATGGCGGTGGTCGGGCCGGAGGTGCTGCTGTCGCGCTTGCCGAAAAGCGGTGATTCTACCTGATTTTTTGATGGGCAGGTTGGGCTAGGCTTGTGCCGATGAACCAGGCCAGGTGGTGTGGCAAGTTCAGCGGCATCCCTGTTGTCCCGCACCGGGTGAAGCTCCGGGCAGCAGTGGGTTGTGTCAGTCGTTGTCGGCTTGCCTGAGTTTCATCAAGGCCATCAAGCCGCCAGCGCTGTTGTTGAACACTGAAAAAGTGCCGCCCATGCGTTGAACGGCGCGCTCGACGATGGCCAGGCCCAGGCCAGAGCCGGTGGCTGAAGTTCGGGCTGCGTCGCCTCTGAAGAAAGGTTGGGTGAGGTTTTTCAGGGTTTCGACAGACACCCCGGGGCCTTGGTCGCGCACGCGCAGCAGCACCCAGCCTTCGTGAACACGGGCCACGATTTCGACGCGTGTGATGCCGTCTTCGGGGCTTTGGCCGTAGCGCCGTGCGTTTTCCAGCAGGTTTGACAGCACGCGTGCCAGTTCCACAGGTTCAGCTTGAACTTGCAGGTCTTCGCTCACGTCCACCGTGATTTGCAAGCGTGCGTTGTTGCGCCATGGGGTGATGCAGCGGCTGATCACGCCGGTCAAAAGCACCGGCCCCAAGTCGTTGGGTTCCGGGCGCGCATAGTCCAAGAACTTGTCAATGATGTCGTCCAGTTGCTCAATGTCGGCCACCATCAGCTCGCGGGCTTGGGGGTCGTTCACGCTCAACTCTGTCTCCAGACGCAAGCGGGCCAAGGGCGTGCGCAGGTCGTGTGAAATCCCGGCCAGCATCAAAGCGCGTTCGGCCTCTATCTTGGCCAGGCGCTCGGCCATTCGGTTGAAGCCGATGTTGACTTCTCGTATCTCGCTGGTTGCGGCCCCCTCGTCCAGGGCAGCGCCATGAAAATGCCCCTCCCGCACGCGACTGGCGGCGTAAGACAGGCGCTTGAGTGGGCGGTTGATCAGGCCGGCCATGACGGCCGCTCCTAACAAGGACAGCAATGTGGTGATGCTCAGCCAGATCAGCCAGGCAGAACCCCCCAGAGGCTTGAGGCGAGAGGAGTCCATCTGCAACCAATAGCTGTCGCGCTCTACGGCAAAGCCAATCCACAAACCCTCTTCACCGTTCACACTGGAGGCCACAACGGTGCCGGGCCCCAGTCGGACGATCATTTCATTGACCAGTCGGCTGTCCATGCCGGCATCGGTGAAGGCCACGATGCGATCTGTGGGTTCGCGCAGCTGGATGCTGACATCTTCCTCGTCAGCCAGCACGGTGATGAGTGCCAAGCGCGCTATTTCATCGCTGTTTTTCAGCGCGGTTTTGGTCAGGTTGACCACTGTGGCAATTTGGTGGGCATTGCGCAGGATGCGTGGCTCGTATTCCTGCGTTTTGAACATCTGCACCCACGCCACGGTGCTGAAAAAAATCAGCAAGGCCAACAAGATGAAGGTGCGCCAAAAAAGACTGAGCTTGACCAAGGGGCCAGCGGATGTCGTGGGCGTTACCTCGTCTGCGTCAATGGGCGCTGGTTCACGGTTGTCCATCGGGCACAAAGACGTAGCCCACACCCCAGACGGTTTGGATGATTTTGGGCGTGGCGGGGTCGACTTCGATCATTTTTCGCAGACGGGAAATCTGCACGTCGAGGCTGCGGTCAAAGGGCTCGAACTCTCGGCCACGCGCCAGTTGGGCCAGCTTGTCGCGGGTGAGCGGTTGACGGGGGTGCCTGGCCAAAGCCTTGAGCATGGCAAATTCGCCGGTGGTCAGCGCCATGTCCACGCCGTCTTTGCTGAGGGCTCGGGCCCCCAAGTCGAGGTTGAAGTGACCAAAGTTGATCACCTCGTCTTCTGAAGAGGGCGAGCCGGGCAGCTCGTTGACCGGCCTGCGGCGCAGCACCGCATGGATGCGGGCCAGCAACTCCCGGGGGTTGAAGGGTTTGCCCAAGTAGTCGTCGGCCCCAATCTCCAGGCCGTTGATGCGGTCGACGTCTTCGCCTTTGGCAGTCAGCATGATCACGGGCGTTTTGACCCCGCTGGCCCGCAAGCGTTTGCAGATGCTCAGGCCGTCTTCGCCGGGCAACATCAGGTCCAGCACCATCAGGTCGATGGTCTCGCGCAGCAGGATGCGGTCCAGGGCCCGGCCGTCTTCGGCCAACAACACGTCAAAACCTTCTGGCGACAAAAATCGGCGCAATAAGTCTCGAATGCGGGCGTCATCGTCGACGATGACAATTTTGTCCAAGCGGGGGGAATTGCTCATGCTTTTATTGGGCAGTCCAGCCGCCGTCCATGTTCCAGGCCGCGCCACGCACGTTGTTGCCGGCAGCTGAGCAGAAAAACACCGCCAACTCACCCAGCTCCTCGGGTGTGGTGAACTGCATGGACGGTTCTTTTTCCAGCAGCAAGACTTTTTTGGCTTCTTCGTTGGACAGGCCCATGGCAGCGGCTTTGGCGTCCACCTGTTTTTGCACCAAGGGGGTCAGCACCCAGCCGGGACAAATCGCGTTGCAGGTCACGCCGGTGGTGGCGTTTTCCAGCGCCGTGACTTTGGTCAAACCCACCACGCCGTGCTTTGAGGCGACATAGGCCGATTTTTCGGCAGAGCCGACCAAACCATGGGTCGAGGCCACGTTGATGATCCGCCCCCAATTGGCCGCTTTCATGGCGGGCAAGGCCAAACGGGTGGCATGGAAGGCGCTTGTCAAGTTGATGGCGATGATGGCGTCCCAGCGCTCGACCGGAAAGTCTTCGATTTTGGCCACATGTTGGATACCGGCGTTGTTGACCAAGATGTCCACGCGGCCAAAGGTGTCGGCCGCGAACTTCATCATGGCTTCGATCTCAGAGGCTTGGCTCATGTCGGCACCGTGGTGAACCACTTTGACGCCCAGTGCGGCAATTTCGGCCTTGGGGCCTTCGGCATCGCCAAAGCCGTTGAGCACGATGTTGGCACCTTGTCGGGCCAAAGACTTGGCAATGCCCAGACCAATACCACTGGTAGAGCCGGTGACCAACGCTGTTTTACCTTGCAACATGATGTCGACTCCGAAAGATGAATTAGGATGATCAAAAAACCCATTATGGCGCTGCCAAAGCTCGGTTTGAGCCGCAGCGCTTTTTGATTGTTACGTTTTGTCATGACCGCCACGATGCACGCGAACTCCCGACCTGAACTTGAATTTGTGGCCTGTCCCGATCCCCAGGGCGCGCACCGCATGGCTTTTTGGCGCTGGGGCGACGCGCAAGCGGCCCATGTGGTGGTCTGCGCGCATGGCCTGACGCGTCAGGGGCGGGATTTTGACCGATTGGCCCAAGCCTTGGTCGCCCAAAGCCCGCATCCCGTGCAGGTCATTTGCCCCGATGTGGTGGGGCGCGGCCGCAGCGATTGGCTGGCCGAGCCAGCGGGCTATCAAATTCCGCAATATGCCGCCGACATGCTGGCCATGCTGGCCCAGGTCCAACAGCAAATGGGTTCAGATAACGCCATGCAACCCCTGGATTGGGTGGGCACCAGCATGGGGGGGCTGATTGGCATGGTGCTGGCGGGGCAGCCGGGTCTGCCGCTGCCTGCGCCGATTCGCCGCTTGGTGCTGAACGATGTGGGGCCTGCCATCGCCTGGGGCTCGGTGCAGCGCATGCAAACCTATGTGGGCCAATACGGCCAGTACCGCGATCTGGATGAAGCGGCGGCTGCAATGTGGGCTTTGTCAACTGGTTTTGGGGCCGTGCCTGCCGATGTGTGGCGCGAGATGTCTGCACACATGCTGCGCCCCGGCAGCGGTGGAGCCGTGACCTTGCATTACGACCCGGCCATTGGCGTGCCGGTGCGGGCCCTGACACCCGACGCAGCCGCGGCGGGCGAGGCCGCACTGTGGGCTTTGTACGACCAGATACAGGTCAAAACCTTACTCATTCGCGGGCAAGAATCTGACTTGCTCACGCCCGAAACCGCCACTGCCATGACCCAGCGCGGCCCCCGCGCCCAGTTGGACACCTGGCCGGGTTTTGGCCATGCCCCCACCTTGACAGGCGACGACCAAATTGCGGTGGTGGCCAAGTTCTTGCTTGGCGATTGAGACCATGGTCAGCCCCACTTCCAGCCATTCCGCCAGGCCGATGTCGCCATCGGGGCGCTTGCATGCGCCGCACTTTCCCCTTGCGGCATTACCGCCCGACGCATTGCCGCCCGTGGTGCTCGCCACGGCCGATGCCGCCGAAAGTGCCCAACACGGTGAAATCCTGGCCAAGGCCCGCGCCTTTGCCGAGCCGCTGATCGCGGGCGAAACGCTGGACACGGGTGAAAACATCCTGGCGCATGCCGATGCCGTGGCCGCGATCCTGGCCGACATTGGCGGCTCGGTCGCCATGCAGGCGGCCAGTTACCTGGTTTATGCCTGCCCGCACCTGAACAAGCCCGAAGAGGTGATGGCCAAGGCCTTTGGCCCGCAGCTGGCGCAACTGGCCATGCAGACCCACCAGCTGGTGGTGGTGCAGCGCTTGTCCCGGGCGGCCGAGGCCCACACCCGGGGGCCGGACAACACGCCGCTCAGCCCCCGCTTGCAGACCGAAAACGTGCGCAAGATGCTGCTGGCCTTCAGCCGCGACTTGCGGGTGGTCATGCTGCGCCTGGCTTCGCGCTTGCAAACCCTGCGTCACTTCGCCGCCACCAAACTGCCCGTGCCCCCCGAGTTGGCCAGCGAATCCCTGCAGGTATTTGCGCCTTTGGCCAACCGCTTGGGCATTTGGCAAATCAAATGGGAGATGGAAGACCTGTCCTTCCGTTTTCTGGAACCTGTCACCTACAAGGACATTGCCCGGCTGCTGGACGAAAAACGCACCGAACGCGAACGTTACATGGTGGCCCTGCGCGAGCGGCTGCAGCAAGCGTTGGCCAGCCAAGGCATCGCGGCCACGGTGGCAGGGCGACCCAAACACATCTACAGCATCGTGCGCAAGATGCGGGGCAAGTTGCTGGCGTTTGACCGTGTGTTTGACATCCGCGCCCTGCGTGTGGTGGTGCCCAGCGTGGCCGATTGCTACCAAGTGCTCAGTTGGGTGCACGAACACTTTGCTCCCATTGCCGAGGAGTTTGACGACTACATCGCCAAGCCCAAAGCCAACGGCTACCAGTCGCTGCACACCGTGGTGCGCGACACCGATGGCGGCCCCATTGAGGTGCAGATCCGCACCCAGGCCATGCACGAGCACGCCGAAAACGGGGTGGCTGCACATTGGGCCTACAAGGAGGCCGGGGCCAAAGGCTACGCGGGGGGGGTGTCGGCCACCAGCGAATACGACACCAAAATTGCCGTGCTGCGCCAGTTGCTGGCCTGGGAGCGCGACCTCTCAGGGGCTGCGCAAGCCAGTGCGCAAAGCAGTGGCCTGTTTGACGACCGCATCTATGTGCTGACGCCCGATGCGGCCGTGGTGGAACTGCCGCAAGGCGCCACGCCCATCGACTTTGCCTACACCGTGCACACCAACCTGGGGCACCGCTGTCGGGGCGCCAAAGTGGATGGGGCCATGGTGCCGCTGAACACCCCGCTGGCCAACGGCCAGACGGTGGAGATCACCGCCATCAAGGAGGGCGGGCCATCTCGCGACTGGCTCAACGCCGAGTTGGGCTTTTTGGCCAGCCCACGTGCACGGGCCAAAGTGCGGGCCTGGTTCAATGCGCAAGTCAGCGCCGAGACCATCGCCCGTGGCCGCGAGGCGGTCGAAAAATCTCTGCAGCGCCTGGGCCGCACCGCGATCCGCTTGGACGATTTGGCCAGTCAATTGGGCTTCAAATCGGCCGACGGCTTGTTTGAGGTGGTGGGCAAGGACGAGTACTCGCTGCGCAACATCGAGGTGTTGCTCAACCCACCCGAGCCCGCGCTGGAGCCCGTCGAATACTTTCAAAAAAAATTCAAAGGCACAGTCACCCGCAAATCGGCATCGGGCGTGCTGGTGGTGGGGGTGGATTCCTTGCTCACGCAACTCTCGCGCTGCTGCAAACCCGCGCCACCCGATGCGATCGGTGGCTTTGTCACCCGTGGCAAGGGCGTGAGCATCCACCGCCAAGACTGCAGCAACTTCCGCGAACTGGCCTCGCGCAACGGCGAGCGCGTGATCGATGTGCGTTGGGGCGAACACAAGGGGGCCGACCCCTCGGTTTATCCGGTGGACGTGGCTGTGGAAGCTTTTGACCGGCAAGGCTTGCTGCGCGATATCTCCGAAGTCTTTGCCAAAGAGAAGATGAACGTGATCGGCGTGCAGACCCAGTCGGTGAAGGGCACGGCCTGGATGACCTTCACGGTGGAAATTGGCAATGCGGTCACTTTGAACAAAGTTCTGGGCAGCGTGCGCGGCGTCAAAGGGGTGAGGGCGGCACGCAGGCGGTAAACACCCGTAATTGAGTTGCAGCCCAAATGGGGGTTTTTTCTCGCTATAATCCGAGGCTTAGCAGGCGCGTAGCTCAGTTGGTTAGAGCACCACCTTGACATGGTGGGGGTCGCTAGTTCGAATCTAGTCGCGCCTACCAAATTCGGTAGGA
>NZ_JBILQU010000093.1:0-11116 GCF_044373035.1 Limnohabitans sp.
GACGGCTCGGTCCACTTCCACGACCTGGCCCACATCCTGTTTGACCAGGCCCTGCTGGCCGAAGGCGGCTTGCCAGCGGACCCAGCGGCTTATGTGAAGCGGGTGAATGCGCTGCTGAGTTGATCGGGCGCAAACCATTGAAGGGCCAGCCATTGCTGGCCTTTTTTTATGCAGCACCAGTAACCCACAAGACAAGTCCATCCTCAGTCATCGGCTAAATTGAACCGATGAAATCCCTCCCCGCCGACCCGTCCCTGATCGATTCCCGCCAGGCTGCCTGGCGCTTGCTGGCCACGCTGGGGCTGGTGGTGCTGGGCAACAGCAGCATGTACATCGTGTCGGTGGTGCTGCCTGCGGTGCAGACCGAGTTTGGTGTGGGCCGCGCAGACGCCTCGCTTCCCTACACCTTGATGATGATTTGCTTGGGCCTGGGTGGCCTGATCACCGGCCGCTTGGCCGACCGCCATGGCCTGACGCCGGTGCTCTGGGTAGGCGCTTTGGCCGTGTGTGGTGGCTTCATCTGGGCCGGGATGTCAGGCAGCATCTGGGCATTTGGTCTGGCGCACGGCTTGATGGGCCTGATTGGCAGTTCATCGACCTTTGCCCCCCTCATGGCCGACACCGCTTTGTGGTGGAACCGACGCCGCGGCATTGCGGTGGCCATTTGCGCCAGTGGCAATTACATCGCGGGCACCATTTGGCCGCCGATTGTTCAACACGGCGTGGAGACTGTGGGCTGGCGGCAGACCTACATCATGCTGGGCATTTTTTGTGGCGTGGGCATGTTTTTGCTGGCCATGTTGATGCGCCAGCGCCCACCGCTAGTGACACTGACGCCGGCCAACGCCAGCACCGTGTCCGTGGACCGCAGCCGCCCCTTTGGACTGAAACCCGCTCACGCCCAAAGCCTGCTGTTTGTCGCTGGGGTGGCGTGTTGCGTGGCCATGTCCATGCCGCAGGTGCACATCGTGGCCTATTGCTCTGACCTGGGTTTTGGCGCGGCGCGCGGGGCCGAGATGCTCTCGCTCATGCTGGCCAGCGGCATCGTCAGTCGACTCGTGTTTGGCGTGATCAGCGACCGCATTGGCGGCATCCGCACCTTGTTGCTCGGTTCGTTTTTGCAAGGCGTGGCGCTGCTGATGTTCTTGCCTTTTGATGGCATGGTGCCGCTGTACATCGTCTCGGCCATGTTCGGGCTGTTCCAGGGTGGCATCGTGCCCGCCTACGCGATCATCGTGCGCGAGCACTTCGACCCCAAAGAAGCGGGGGCCCGCGTGGGTTCGGTGATCATGGCCACCTTGTTGGGCATGGCGCTGGGCGGCTGGATGTCGGGCTGGGTCTTTGACATGACGGGCAGTTACCACGCGGCCTTTTTGAATGGCATCGCCTGGAATTTTCTCAACCTGTGCATCACCGGGTGGCTGTTTTGGCGGGTGCGGCAGGCTGAACGACGCAGCACCCCGCGCTGAGCCGATCAGAGCGCATGGCTGAAAGCATCCAAAAAGGGGCTGTCTGAGTCCGTTCACATTTGCTTGCATTTGAGGCGCAAAAAAATGCTTCAATGCAACCCTTGAACACCTTGAACCCGCTCTCTTTGTAGCCTGCCAACGGCCCCAAACACAGCTCAAAACACAGCCCCGAACGCAAACCCCAACGCTCCTTTCAACGCCTGGCCGCTCTGGCGCTGGCGGCAGTCCTTGCGGGCTGCAACGGCTTGCACACAGGCGCGGGCATCAACGTGAACGTGCCCATCTTGCCGGGGGTGTCGTTTGGCGTGAATGTGGGCACCGGTGGCGTCACCGCAGGCGTGAACGCGCAATCGGGCCCTGTCGGGGCGGGCGTGGGCGTGAACAGCTCGGGGCAAGTTACCGGTCGCGCTGGAGTGGGGGCCAACACCCCAGGCCCCGTCAGTGTGGGCGGCGGGGTTGGGGTGGGTGGGGTCATTTACGACCCGAAGAAATAAACCTCAACCCACCCGAACGCCGTTGTTGCGGTCAAACAAATGCGACTGCTCGGCCAACCACTGCAGGTGCACCATATCGCCCACTGATGCTTGCAAAACACCCGGAACGCGGGCGGTGAGTTTGCCTGCCGCCGTGTCCACGGTGGCGTAGGTTTCGGGGCCGGTGGGCTCGATCATGCTGAGCTTGCCGGGCAGGCCTTGGGCGGCAAAACTGATGCTTTCAGGGCGCAGGCCATAGACGAGTTCAGCACAGCCGTGCGCTTGCACTGCGGCACGCTGCGCGTCGGTGATGGCCAGCTGCACGCTTTGGGCGGTCAACGCTTCACCGGTACGCTGGGCATCCACCATGTTCATGGCCGGTGAGCCAATGAACTCGGCCACAAAACGATTGGCCGGGCGGTTGTAAATTTGGGCAGGCGTGCCGAACTGTTGAACCAGGCCGTCTTTCATCACCGCGATGCGGTCGCCCAAGGTCATGGCTTCGACCTGGTCGTGCGTCACATAAACGGTGGTGGTTTTTGTGCGCTGGTGCAGCAACTTGATTTCGGCGCGCATTTCCACGCGCAACTTGGCGTCCAGGTTGGACAGCGGCTCGTCAAACAAAAACAGCTTGGGGTCACGCGCCAAGGCGCGGCCCATGGCCACGCGCTGCCGCTGGCCGCCCGAAAGCTGACCGGGCTTGCGGTCGAGCAAGTGGCCAATTTGCAGCATGGCCGACACGCGGTCCACCGCCGCTTTGCGCTCGGCCTTGGGCACCTTGCGGATCTCCAGACCAAAGGCGATGTTTTGCGCCACGGTCATGTTGGGGTAGAGCGCGTAGCTCTGGAACACCATGGCGATGTCGCGGTCCTTGCTGGGCAGGTTGGTCACCTCGCGCTCGCCGATGTGGATGCTGCCGATGCTGGGGTGGTCCAGGCCCGCGATCATAGACAACAAGGTCGATTTCCCGCAGCCAGACGGCCCCACCAAAATCAAAAATTCACCGGCGTCGATCTCCAGATCGATGCCCTTCAAGATGTGGACCGTGTCGTTGTAGGTCTTGTGGATGTTGCGAATGGCAAGTGCGCCCATGATTTACCCTTTCACAGCGCCAGCCGTCAGGCCGCGCACAAAATATTTACCTGCCACCACGTAAACAAACAAGGTGGGCAATGCCGCGATCAGTGCGGCGGCCATGTCCACGTTGTATTCCTTGACGGCGCTCGAAGTGTTGGCCAGGTTGTTCAGGCCCACGGTGATCGGCTTGCTGTCGGCACCCGAGAACACCACGCCGTACAAAAAGTCGTTCCAGATGTTGGTGAACTGCCAGATCACTGTGACCACCAAAATCGGCAGCGACAGTGGCAACACGATGCGGCGAAAGATCATCCAGAAACCTGCGCCGTCGAGCTGAGCCGCTTTGATCAACTCGTCTGGCAAGCCGATGTAGTAATTGCGAAAGAACAGCGTAGTGGACGGAATGCCCGCCACAACGTGCACCAGCATGAGGCCCCACACCGAACTGGCCACGCCCAGCCAACCCAGCACCTGGCTCATGGGCAGCAGCACCACCTGCATGGGCATGAACACACCAAACAGCATGAAAGCAAAGAGGGTCTCGCTGCCACGGAATTTCCATTTGCTCAGCACATAGCCGTTGAGCGAACCGATCAGGGTGGACAACAACACTGCGGGCACGACCATCATGACCGAGTTCCAGAAAAAGGGCTTGAGGCCTTCGCACTGCACCCCGGTGCAAGCGCTACCCCAGGCTTTGAACCAGGCGTCCAGCGTGGGCGCGGTGGGCAGGCTGAGCAAATTGCCTGAGCGCAGTTGCTCGGCGTCTTTGAGCGAGGTGGTCAGCATCACATACAGCGGCACCAAAAACCAGGCCGCAAACAGCAGCAGCATGGACCACAGGATCAGGCGATGAAAATTCAGGCGGTTCATCGTTTGCTCCGCAATTCAGAATAAAGGTAAGGCACCACAATCGCCGCCACGGTGGCCAGCATCACGGTGGCACTGGCCGCGCCCACGCCAATCTGCCCGCGTGTGAAGGCTGTGGCGTACATGAAGGTGGCGGGCAAATCGGTCGCGTAGCCAGGGCCACCGGCAGTCAGCGCCATCACCAAGTCAAAGCTCTTGACGGCCAGGTGCGAGACCACCAAAAAGGTGCTGAAAAAAACCGGGCCCAAGCTGGGCAAAATGATGCGCCAGTAAATGGTGGGCAAGCTCGCGCCATCGACTTGAGCGGCCTTGATGATCGAGTCGTCAATGCCACGCAGCGCCGCCAAAAACAGCGCCATGACAAAGCCTGCGCTTTGCCACACGCCCGCAATCACCACGCAATAAATCGCCATGTCTTGCTGAACCAGCCAGTCGAAACTGAAAGTCTTGAACCCCCAGCTGTGCATCAGGTGTTCCAGCCCCAAGCCCGGGTTGAGCATCCACTTCCAGGCGGTGCCGGTCACGATGAACGAGATCGCCATGGGATAGAGATAAATGGTGCGCAAGACGCCTTCGCCGCGCACTTTTTGGTCGAGCAAGATGGCCAACAAGACACCCAGCGCCATGGCACCGCCAATGAACAAGGTGCCAAACACGGCCATGTTGGTCATGGCCACCTGAAAGCGGTCGCTGTCCAGCAGGGCGGCGTAGTGCTGCAGGCCCACAAATTCGTAGTTGGGCAACAAGCGTGAGGCAGAAACGGACAGGTAGCCGTTCCAGGCCATCAGGCCGTAGATGAACAGCAAACTGATGCCGAACGGCGGCAAAACAACCATTTTGGGTAACCAGGGCTCAGTTTTTTGAAGGGGCTTCATGCGGCGACTCTTCGTCAATCCAATTCAACAACGCGGAAGCAGGCGAACGCCGCTTCCGCGTGACACAGTGCTCAACCGTTCAGAGCACCCGATCCGGGGTTTGAATTACCACCAGATTTCGTATTGAACGCCGGCCAGCGTTTGCGAGGTCTTGCCGTTCATCCCGAACGTGGCACTGTTGGCCTTTGCCGCCGCTTTGTTCCAACTGGCACGGGTCACATAAAAACGCAACTCGGGGCGAGACCAGAAATCACCCCCCACGGCCAAGGTGGGGGCAATCGTGATCTTGTTCAAAGTTTGTTTGGGGCTGTTGTCGCTGAAGGTGCTGCTGGTCACACCGGCCTCTGCCAACAACTTGAAGTTTTGATTCAGCGCATATGAAATGCGGCCGCCCAAGCTGCTGTCGGTGCGTTTGACAGACGAGCCTTCATCCTGATTGGTTTGCATGCCGACCACCGCCTGACCACCCAAGGGACCGGACTGCCAGTTGATGGTGTCTGCAATGCGTGTGACTTTTTTGCCGACACCACCGAGGTCCTGAAATTTTCCGCCAACTTCAGCGTGACCCTTTGATGTTTGCAGGAACAGCGTATTGGTCATTCCCGCCATGCCCAAGTTCGATTGGGTGTGCGACACCGCCAACGCACTGCCGGAGTTGCCGCCCGCCAAGCCCGCTGCCGAGACTTGTGTGAGCAAGACACGCAGTTTTCCGCCTTCGTTCACTTGGATGTCGGACACATCGACGTTCAGTTTTTTGGCCGATGTGCCCTTGACCATTTGTTTGTCAAAGGTATCGCCCGTGAAAACACCCACACCCAACTTGACGGCCCCCAAATTAACGCCGGTCACGCCAGCACCTTGGGTGTCTCCATAGTCCATCAAAAACTTGTCCACGATGTGAACATCCTGGATACGCAAGCGACGCTGGCCTGCCCAAAATTTGGCTTCCGGCGCAAAGGACAAACCCGACATTTCCACAAAGGCTTGGTTGGTGCTCAACTCGCCGTCCTTCCATTTGGAGGGCATGTAGTGCACTTTGTATTTGATGCCGTTGACAACAAAGTTTTTGATCAGGTCAATTTCGATGCCGTAGTCGCCCTCGTTGCCCAAACGGTATTTTTGCAAGTCACCGCCCAGGCTCAGGCCACCTTTGACGTTGTTGTCTTTGTCGTAGCTCAAGACAGCGCCGCCGCGCGAATAGCCCGAGAACTCAAAGCCGTCGGCAGCTTGGACTTGTGCAATGCACGCCATGGCAATGGCGCTCAAGATGATTTTTTTCATGGGGTTTCTCTCTGTGTGACGTTTTTTTAGGGGGGGGAATTACTTGACCTTGGCGGCCGAAGCGATCTTGGTTTGAGCGTCTTTGCTGCTCATCTTGTCGTCGTTCCAGAACTGGCTGACGGCGTCCTGAATCGCGCCGGATGTGGCCGAGCCAATGGCCATGCCGTGTGCCACCGAGGGCACCAGACCGCCGCTTTTGGCGGTGGCCACGAAGTCGTTGGCGCTGAGCTTGGCGCAGTCGTCAAACTTGGCAAGATTCATGTTCAAACGCACAGGAATGGAGCCTTTGTTCAGGTTGAACACTTCCTGAAAATCCGTCGACATGATGGCCGAGGCCAGGTCTTTTTGGGCCTGGGTGTTGGCGTCGTTTTTCAACTTGAACATGGCAAACGAGTCCACGTTGAAGGTGAAGGACTTGGCTGTGCCGGGGGCGGCTGCGCATGTGAAATCGGTGCCTGGCTTTTTGCCAGCGGCGACAAATTCGCCTTTGGCCCAGTCACCCATCAACTGCATACCGGCTTCGCCCTTGATGACCATGGCGGTGGCCAGGTTCCAGTCGCGGCCCGGGGCATTTTTGTCGGTGTAGGTCTTGACCTTTTTGAAGGTGTCGAGCACTTTGGTCATGGTGGCACCGGTCAAGGTGGCTTGGTCCAGTTGCACCAAGGCTTTTTTGTAGAAGTCTGCACCGCCAACGCCTAGGGCCACGCTTTCAAACGTGGTGAAGTCTTGCCAGTTTTGGCCGCCATGGGCCACGGGAATGATGCCGGCTTTCTTCAAGGCTTCAGCCGCCACAAAAAACTCGTCCCAGTTGGTGGGCACTTTGGCACCGGCCTTTTTGAACGCCGCGTTGCTGGTCCACAGCCAGTTCACGCGGTGCACGTTCACGGGGGCGGCGATGTAGTTGCCCTTGTATTTCATGACGTTGGCCACCACGGGTGGCAGCAGGCTGTCCCACTTTTCGGCTTTGGCGACGTCGTCGATGTTGGCCAACACGCCTTCAGCCGCCCACTCTTGCAAAGCCGGGCCTTTGATCTGAGCTGCTGCTGGGGCATTGCCCGAGACCACGCGCGACTTGAGCACGGTCATGGCGTTGTCACCACCACCACCGGCCACGGCGAAATCTTTCCAGGTGTGGCCTTTGCCTTGCAGTGTGGCCTTCAGTGCGGCCGCCGATTTGGCTTCGCCGCCGCTGGTCCAAAAATGCAAGACCTCAATTTCACCAGCATGAGCGGCAAGGGCCAGCACCGCAGCGGTGGCCAAAATCGAACGCTGGAACAATTTGCGAGTTTTCATGAACGTCTCCCGGTTGTAGCCACTGTGGGCCTGAGTGGATGTTCGGGGTGGAAATAAGTCCGTGTGAACCCCGACGCAATGAATGTTAATATTTCATTAATAAATTAACATTAGGTTAAACCCTCATGCAAAATCCATTCAGATTGGGGGGAATGCGGGGCCGATCCATTAAGCTTGCGGGCATGAAACTCCTGCTTGCTGAAGACGACGCCATGCTGGCCGATGCCCTGCAAACCCAACTGGGCAGGGCCGGGTTTGAGGTGGAACACGCGCCCAACGGCGCGGTGGCCGACTATTTGCTGCACAAACAGCCGTTCGACATTGCCGTGCTCGACATTGGCCTGCCCATGCTCGATGGCCTGGCGGTGTTGCAGCAGGTGCGGCAACACCAGCCCTCTTTGCCCGTGGTCTTGCTGACCGCGCGCGACGCATTGGCCGACCGGGTCGCCGGGCTGCAAGCCGGGGCCGATGATTACGTGACCAAGCCCTTTGACTTTCCCGAACTGTTGGCCCGCTTGCACGCCTTGTTGCGCCGCACACAACCGGCCAGCACCCCCACATTGGCAGGGGGTCTGACGCTGGACAAAGTCAGCCGCCGCGCCTTGCTGGCGGGCACCCCACTGGAGCTGAGCGGGCGCGAATGGACGCTGCTGGAGTTGTTGGTGCTGCAGCGCGACAAGGTGGTGACCAAAGAGCAAATTCACCAAGCTTGGTCTGACGACAGCGGCGAAACTGGCGGCGGCAACTCCATCGAGGTGTACATCCACCGCTTGCGCCGCAAGCTCGAAGGTGCCAGCTTGAACATCCGCACGGTGCGGGGGCTGGGCTATTTGCTCGAAGCCGCTGCCTGAGCCAAACGCCCATGCCCAGCTCGTCACCCACAGGTCAAGCCGGCGTCTCATTGGCGCGGCAATTGCTGCTGTGGGTCTTGTTGCCGCAGTTGGTGTTGTGGATGGCGGGGGGGGTGGCCACTTACCGTTTTGCGGCGGGTTATGCCAACCAAGCCATCGATGCCAGCTTGTTGCAAGCCAGTCGCTCACTGGCCCGGCAACTCAAACCCATTGGCAACGGTTTGCTGATCGACTTTCCCAAAGCTGCGCAAGATGTGCTTGAAGCTGACCCGAACGACCGCTTGCTGTACATGGTCAGCTCGCCACCGGGGCAATTCATTTTGGGCAACCAGGCCCTGCCCTTGCCGCCCCTGCACATGGCCAGCGCGCCCGATCACCCGCTGAACACGCCTGTTTTTTACGATGGCACTTTCCCTTTGAACAGCCCACCCAAACCGCCGTTGGCAGCAGGGCAAACCTTGCGTGTTGCCGCTTTGTATTTGAATTTTGGCGAAGACTTGAACACGCCGCAAACCATGCTGGTGCAGGTAGCACGCAGCAGCGCCAACCGCGAAGAATTGGCGCAACGCATCCTCGTGGACATGCTGCTGCCCATGTCTAGCCTGGTGCTGTTGATGACACTGATCGTGTGGCTGGGCATCCGGGCCGGCTTGTCGCCGCTGGCCCGTTTGCGCCAACAGGTTGAAGGCCGCGCCCCCACCGATCTGGCCCCTTTGCAACTGGCCTCTGCACCGCGTGAGCTGTGGTCTTTGGCCACCGCCATCAACACCTTGCTGGCCGCCGTGCAAAACACCGTGGCCACCCAAAAGCGCTTCATTGGCGATGCGGCCCACCAATTGCGCACCCCCTTGGCAGGTCTTAAAAGCCAGACCGAAATCGCCCTGCAATCGACCAACGACCCCGAGTTACACGCCCGTTTGCAGCGCGTGCACGACAGCGCCACCCGCAGCGCCCACCTGGTCAACCAGCTTTTGACGCTGGCACGGGCCGAGCCTGAATCGGTCATGGCCCACGACAGACAGCGTTTTGACCTGCACCGCATGGCCCAAACACTGACGGCCGAATGGGTGCCACGCGCCTTGAAAGCCCAGATCGATCTGGGCATGGACGACCAACACCACCAGCCGGTGTGGGTCAATGCCAATGAATTGCTCATGCGCGAAGCACTGACCAACCTGATCGACAACGCCTTGCAATACGCAGGACCTGCACGCCAGGTCACGGTGCGGGTCAAGCCTGCCCCGCAGGCCCACCAACACCCGAGCCAGCCCATGGCATGGCTAGAGGTCATCGACAACGGCCCCGGCATTCACAAGCGCGACCAAGCCATCGTGTTCGAGCGTTTTGTGCGAGCCACCGATGCAGGCAACGGCTGCGGACTGGGCTTGGCCATCGTCAAAGAAATCGTGGAGCGCCACGACGGCCATGTGTTACTGAGCGATGCCAAACCCCAAGGCCTGCGCGTGCGCGTGAGTTTGCCCATGGTGCCCACTGCCTACCCCGGAAATTGAAACACGTTAGTAACCGGGCACGTTCAAAACAAGCGTTCAGGCTGATACGCTTGCTTGCCTACAAACCGCCGCCACCATGAACCCTATCCACTCTGACCCAGCCCCTCACCTCCTCGGCGACATCGGCGGCACCAATGCCCGCTTTGCCCTGGTGATGGGCAATGGCTCGCCCATCACACACGAAGTGACCTTGCCCACCGGGCAGTTCCCCGATCTGGCGGCCGCCGCCAGCGCCTACCTGCAGCAAGTGGGCCAGACGGCTGTGCGCCAAGCCTGCATTGCGATCGCCAACCCGATCGACGGCGATCTGCTGAAAATGACCAACAACCATTGGCAGTTTTCCATCGAAGCCACGCGCCAGTCGCTGGGCCTGGACGGCTTGCTCATGCTCAACGATTGGGAGGCTATGGCCATGGCGGCTCCCGCTTTGAATGGCCGTGATCTGGAGCAAATCGGCCCGGGCGAGCCCGTATCCAACGCCCCCAAAGGCCTGATCGGCCCCGGCACTGGCCTCGGCGTGTCGTCGTTGGTGCGCTCACGTCAGGGCGACTGGGTGCCCATTGCGGGCGAAGGCGGGCATGTGAGCCTGTCGCCCACCAGCGAGCGCGAAGCCGACATCTTGCGCGTGCTGTGGCAGACCTACCCCCACGTCTCGGCCGAGCGGGTCATCTCGGGTATGGGTCTGGAGAATTTGTACCGCGCCATTTGCCAACTGAACGGTACCGAGCCCGAAGCCCTAGTGGCTGCGCAGGTGAGCGAACGCGGCTTGGCCGCCAGCGATGTGGCCTGCGAAGAAGCGCTGGCCTGTATGTGCAGCATGCTGGGCAACGCCGCCGCCAACCTGGCCCTGACCCTCGGTGCACGCGGGGGCATCTACATCGGCGGCGGCGTGATTGGCCGCTTGGGCGACTACTTTGCGCGCTCGGGTTTTAGAGCCGCGTTCGAGGCCAAAGGCCGCTTTGCAAGCTACATGCAACGCATCCCGACCTATGTGATCCGGGCCGAACAACCGGCCCTGATTGGCTGCGCCATGGCTTTGGATGTGCAAACGGCTAGGCCCTATTGATTCGGCCACTTGAAGTCTGAACAACAGTCAAAGGATGGCTTTCTTGGGTAGGAGCCCACCCCTGTTGGCGATGGGCGTGCAACACGCCCTGCAAGCCATCGCCCACAGGGGTGGGCTCCTACAAAGACAACAATAGCCGTATGCTCGACACCAACACGGTCCATTCAAACTTCATCGTACCGGATCCATAAGTTCTGAACTTGCGACCGCACCTCAGGGCACGCGCCGAAGGTGTCGCCACACACTCAGCAAAGCCAAGGCCAGCGCCAGCCCTGACGCCCAGGGCAGAAGGCCGATGGTGCCCGCCCACATCGCCTCAGGGTCTGAGGCACCCTGAGCCCAAGCCCGGC
>NZ_JBILQU010000226.1:0-2508 GCF_044373035.1 Limnohabitans sp.
GGTCGCGTCATGTCCACCGACTTGCTGCGCCAAACCTACAAAGGCCTGTTGAGCAGCGGCAAAACCCTGCAACAACAGCACTTGGGCGACATCCGGGCCCGGGCGTCCACGCTGGACGCGGGCGAGGTGATGCGCATGGTCAGGGGCTGAGTGGGTGCGGCGTCATCCCGCAAATGAAGCCGCGCCAAGCCGCGAACTCAGCAACCTGCAAGCAGCAGGTTTGCAAAGTGCGCGGCCCATGACGGGTCACTTCTTGAACTTGACCCACTTGAACAGCATGAAGCCGTCTGCACGCTGGTAAGCATCGACATTGGATTTGGCACCCCAGGTGACCATCTGCTGGTGCAAGGGGATGTGACCGACATCGTTTGAATGCAGTGTCAGCGCCTCCTTGATCAGGCGGTTGCGCTGCGCCTCGTTGGTTTCGACCTGGATGCGGTTGGTCAAGTCATCCAGCTGGGGGTTGCTGTAGGCACCGAAGTTCCACTGGCCCTGTGCGCCCGCCGGGGAGGCCAGCACGGTGAACAGCAGGTGGTGCGCGTCAAAGCCCGCCGGCGACCAGCCCAGCATGAAGAACGACAACTCTCGCTTGAGGGCACGCGGGAAATAGGTCGCTTTGGACTCGGTCTGCAGCCGCACCTTCACGTTGATGCGTGCCAAGTTGGCCGCTACGGCCTGGCAGATTTCACTGTCGTTGGCGTAACGGTCATTGGGGCACTGCATGGTGATTTCGAATCCTGCAGGGTAGCCCGCATCGGCCAGCAGCTTGCGCGCCGCCTCCGGGTCGTAGGGCAAGCGCTTTTCCATGTCGGCTGAAAAGCCGCGGATACCATCGTTGATCATGCCGCCCGTGGGTCGAGCCAGGCCGCGCATGACTTTGCTGACGATGGTGTCGATGTCGATGGCCTGGTAGAAAGCCTTGCGCACCCGCACATCCTTGAAGGGGTTTTTCCCTTTCACGTTGCTGCCCACCAATTCATCGCGGTGCTGATCAAAGCCCAGAAAAATGATGCGCGCTTCGGCGGACTGCAACACGGTCAAGCCCTGTCGGTCTTTCACGCGCTGAAAATCCTGCAGGGGCACCGGATCAATCAAATCCACCTCTCCTGAGACCAGCGCCGCAACGCGCGTGCCGTCGTTGGCAATCGGCATGAACGACACTTCGTCGATGTTGGTTTCGTGCTGTCCCCACCAGCTCGCACTGCGAACGATGACGGTGCGCACGCCGGGTTGGCGCTCTTTCACGGAGAAGGGTCCGGTGCCGTTGGCCTTGAAGGTGGCGGCGTTTTCCACACCTTTTCTTCGGTCGACCGGTCGGGTGGCGTTGTTGGTTTCGGCCCATTTTTTGTTCAGGATCAGGATGTTGGAGATGACATCCGGCAGGATCGGGTTGGGTCGCGACGTCTCGATTTCGATTTGGTAAGGCCCCGTTTTGCGCACTTCCTTGACCGTGGCCAATTGCGAGCGCACATCCGAGCCCTCGCCCCGCGCGCGGTCCAGGGAGAACACCGCATCGTCGGCATCAAACGCAGCACCATCATGAAAGACCACGCGCTGCCTTAAGTCAAATTGCCACACCGTTGGCGACTTGAGCCGCCAGGCCGTGGCCAGCGATGGCCCCAAGCGCAGCTGCTTGTCACGCGTCACCAGCGACTCGAACACGTTATTCAGAAAAGACAACTGCACCGCCTCATTGAGCGAGTGCGGATCAAGCGACAGCACGTCGCCCTGGTTGGCCACCTTCAAAACCAGCGGCTGGGATGGGCTTTGGCTGTAGGCCGCTGGGACCAGGCTGAGCCCGGCAAAAAACCCGATGGCGATGGCGCGTGCGAAGCGGTTTTGCATGTCTTGAATCCTGAAATGTGCAAGGTGATGAACTGTTGGCAAATGCTAACAGACGCCCATTTTTCATGCGCAACTCCTTGGCTTGGCTTTCAGAACAGCACCGCAAGGCAGCGGCAGCTGGTTTGGCGGGCTGACGCAGCTTGGTGCATTGAGTGGCGGTTTGCGTGCGGTAAGAGACCGATGCTGCTACGATGAATTTGCTCCAATACACCCACCCCAACACCGACTTATTCCATGATGCGCTGGCTTTTTTCCTTTTTGTCGTCCCTCTTATCAACCGTCTTGTTCCTTTTTTGTGGAGCCGCCATGGCCGTTGAAGAACCGCGTTACACCGTGCTCGTTTCAGACCCACCTTTTGAGGTGCGCCGCTACGCCGCCTTCACGGTGGCCCAAACGCAAATTCAGGGCGACTTTGACGCGGCCAGCCGCAGCGGTTTTCGGCGCATCGCGTCTTACATTTTTGGCGACAACTTGCAAGCTGGGCTGGGCGCGCAGCGCAAGATTTCGATGACCGCGCCCGTCACCGTGGCCCCCGAGTCCGAAGGATGGCGCGTGCATTTTGTGATGCCGTCCGCCGAAAACGTGCAGACCCTGCCCCAGCCGCTCAACCCGCAAATCGAGCTGCGCCCCGTGCCCGAGCACGAGACGGTGGCCGTGCGCTTT
>NZ_JBILQU010000227.1:0-2505 GCF_044373035.1 Limnohabitans sp.
CTATTCGCGGCTGCAGTTTGAATACCTGCAAGACGCGCAGAGGTCACAAATCAAGCAAGCCCTGTTGCGTTACTGCGAGCTGGACACCCTGGCGATGGTCATGGTGGTGCAGGGGTGGCAGCGGGAGGTTGGGCAATGAAGGCTAGGCGGATGTTCATCTCGCGTTGACATGGGGGTGGGTGGCAGCGATGATTTTTGGCAAAGAATGCGACAAGATGGATTTGAATCCGCCAAACTTCATTCATGGAGCCAACCCCTATGAGTGGCTCAACGTATCAGCTCCACAATAAAAGAGTCAAAAAATGATCCCCACATTCGAATCCCTCACCGTTGAATTCAAAAGCGACCGCAAGCGTCTGTCGGATTCCGAGTTGGTCGAGGCTTTGGTGTGCCTGGCCAACACCGAGGGCGGCGAGCTGTGGCTGGGGGTGGAGGACGATGGACAAGCCACGGGCCTGCATGCCGACCACATGGCGCTGACGGGTTTGGCGGGCATGGTGGCTGCGCGCACTTCGCCCGCTTTGCAAGTGGCGGTAGAGGCGCTGCAAGTGAACGGTGTGCCTGTTGCAAAAATCACCGTACCCAAAGCGCAGGGCGAGGTGGCCACGCAGGCAGGCGTGTATGTGCGCCGCCGCATCAAGCACGACGGCACGCCCGAATGCGTGCCCATGCTGCCGCACGAGCGCATCAGCCGGGCCAGCAGTTTTGGCCTGGTGGATGTGTCGGCTCAGTCGGTGGCGGGCTGTACCCTGGCTGACTTTGACCCATTGGAGCGCGAGCGCCTGCGCCAAGCGGTGCAGCAATACGGTGGCGACCGTGTGTTGCTGGAGCTGGACGACGAGGCCATGGATGGCGCACTGGGCTTCACACTGCGCCAAAGCGATGGCACAAGGGTGCCCACGTTGACAGGTTTGTTGTTGATTGGCCGCGAGTCGGTGTTGCAGCAGCGTGTGGCCACGCACGAGCTGGCGTTTCAGGTGCTGGCTCAGCAGGCGGTGCGGTTTAATGAGTTTCGGCGCTTTCCTTTGCTCAAGGCGCTGGATTGGCTGGAGACCAATTTCCGCCCCTACAACCCCGAGCAAGAGTTGCAGGTGGGTTTGTTCCGTGTGCCGGTGCCGCTGGTGGACATGGCCGCGTTTCGGGAGGCTGTTGCCAATGCCTTGATTCACCGCGACTACCACCGCATGGGAGCAGTGCATGTGCGGTTGGAGGACGAGGCATTGGTGATCAGCAACCCCGGCGGCCTGGTGGATGGCGTGACGCTGGCCAACCTGCTGGTGACGGAGCCGCGCCCACGCAATCGCGCACTGGCCGATGCGATGAAGCGCATCGGTGTGGTGGAGCGTTCGGGTCGAGGGGTGGACACCATTTACCGAGGCATGCTGAAGTTTGGTCGCCCAGCGCCAGATTACGGCCGAACCGATTCCCACAACGTGGTGCTGAGCTTGCCGACGGTGCCCGCCGATGTGGCATTCCGTCGCATGGTGGTTGATGCCGAACGGAACCGCAATGCCGAGTTGCCCATCGATTCCTTGATTGTTCTGGCGGCATTGCGCGAGTTCAAGCGCTTGTCGGCCGACGCGCTGGCCAAACACATTCAGCGCGACGCGGCCAGCGCCAAGCGCACGCTGGAGGCACTGACCGAGGCCGGTTTGGTGGAGGCCCACGGCAACACCCGTGGCCGCAGTTACACCTTGTCGGCGGCGGTGTATTCGGTGGTGAGCGACAAGGCTGCCTACACACGGCAGGTGGGTTTTGGCCCGATTCAACACGAGCAGATGCTGCTGAGCTACATCCGTCAGCATGGGCAGATCAAGCGGGCGGAGGTGATGGCGCTGTGTCGGCTCACGGAAGGGCAAGCCAAGCATTTGCTGAAAAGAATGTCTGATGCAAAGCAGATCGTGATGCGCAGGCATGGCAATTTGTCGGCTTATGTCGAATCGCAGTGACTCATATGTCGCCCGCTTCGGATGATCTTCGGATGATCTTCGGATGATTTGAATTTTATAAGTCATTGATTTCTATTGTTTTTTTTCTAAATTCCACGTTGATCAGGTTCTTGCGGATCAAAATAAACGGGGTTTTTTCCGGACATATGACACCTCTCAAACGCGCTCTCATCGAAAAAGCGGGTCACGACCACGGCGTTGAAAATGATCTGCCCGCAGCCATTGGCATTGTGAGCTTGGGTTCGGCCCGGCACCAAACGTGTGGGACGGTGTCGCTGCAGCCACAGCTACTATGAATTTGACGCCCTGGTGATGGTGGTGCAGGGGGGGCAGCAGGAGGTTGGGCAATAAGCCCCCATTTTGCTAAATGACTTGGATGCAGCATAATTGGTTTCTTTTTCGTTTTTTTCGTTTTTAAAGTGTTCTTCAATCATGAGGAGTCTCGCTATGGACACCCGATTGCAGGCTGAAAAGCCAGCCAAACCTGTCAAGCCTGTGACTTTGTCGCACTCCAAAAAAACGCGTTTGGCGGGTGATGCGAGCATGTCGTTTCAAG
>NZ_JBILQU010000095.1:0-10989 GCF_044373035.1 Limnohabitans sp.
GATCAGGTAAGGCAATACGTAGCGGTCATAAACATTCATGGCAACGGCCTCCTGCCGTGTTCATTCAACACCGTGAACGAGGTTTTTAGGACGTGTGCCACGCCCATCGCGCACGGGGTGCGCTCCTACAAAATCGTAGCCTTGTATTTTGTAGGAGCCCACCCCGTGGGCGAAAAACCCATTTGCTCCCGGTCGTTCAACAAAAACCGGGGCTCATGCACGCGCAACCGGCATGGCGTCAGCCCTTCTTGGCCACCAGCGTCAAGATGTCGTAGCTGGCCACCACTTCGCCGAGCTGGTTGGTGACTTCCACGTCCCAAGCGACCACGCCTTGGCCCACGCCGTTGGCGTCTTTCTTGTTGCGGTCGATCTTGCGCTTGGCGGTCAAGCGCGCCTGGATGGTGTCGCCAATGCCCACGGGCTTCACAAAGCGCAGCGTGTCCAGGCCATAGTTGGCCAGCACCGGGCCGGGTGCGGGCGAGACAAACAAACCCGCAGCGGCCGACAGCACAAAGTAACCGTGCGCGATGCGCTTGCCAAAAGGCGAATCCTTGGCAGCGATCTCGTCGAAGTGCATGTAGAAATAGTCGCCCGACAGGCCACCAAAAGCCACGATGTCGGCCTCGCCCACGGTGCGACGGTGGGTGAGCAAGCTCTCGCCAATCTGCAGCTCTTCAAAGTAACGGCGGAAGGGGTGGACTTCGGTCTCGATCAACTTGGCACCACGCATGTACTCGCCCGTGACGGCGGCGATCATGGTGGGTGAGCCTTGCAGAGCGGTGCGCTGCATCAGGTGCTTGACAGCGCGGATACCGCCGAGTTCTTCACCACCACCTGCGCGACCAGGGCCGCCGTGTTTGAGCTGGGGCAAGGGCGAGCCGTGGCCGGTCGACTCAACAGCCGATTCACGGTCCAGGATGTGCAGGCGGCCGTGCAAAGCGGCTGCCACCGGGATGACGCGTGCCGCGATTTGCGGGTCTTTGGTGACCAGCGTACCGACCAGGCTGCCCTGGCCCCGTGCGGCCAGCTGCAGGGCTTCATCAATGCCATCGTAAGGCATGAGCGTGCTGACCGGGCCAAAGGCTTCCACGTCATGCACGCTGTCGGTGTTCAAAGGCTTTTGGCAGAGCAGCAGCGTGGGCGGGAAGAAGGCACCACCTTCGACACCCTGCCCCACCGGTTTGAATTCGGCACCACCGCCAAACACCAACTCAGCGCTTTGGCGCAGCAAGGCCACGCGCTCGGCCACGTCGGTTTGTTGCGAATGCGAGGCCAAAGCGCCCATCTTCACGCCTTCCACCGACGGATCACCCACCACGACTTTAGCCAGACGGGCCTTGAGCTTTTCGACCACGGCATCGAGGTGCTGGCGCGGCACGATGGCGCGGCGAATCGCTGTGCACTTCTGGCCCGCTTTGACGGTCATCTCGCGGGCGACTTCTTTCACAAACAGGTCAAATTCTTCGTCATCGGGCGTGACATCGGGCGCGAGGATGGCGCAGTTGAGCGAGTCGGCTTCAGCGTTGAAGGGTATGCTGTGCTTGACCACATTGGGGTGCACACGCAGCATGGCTGCAGTGTCGGCCGAGCCGGTGAAGGTCACCACGTCCTGGCCGTTCAGGCGGTCCAGCAGGTCGCCGGTGGAGCCGATCACCAGCTGCAAGCTACCAGCGGGCAAGATGCCCGACTGCTCCACCAAACGCACCATGGCCTCGGTCAGGTAGCTGGTAGACGATGCCGGTTTGCCAATGCAAGGCATGCCCGCCAAAAAGGTCGGCGCAAACTTTTCCAAGAGGCCCCAGATGGGGAAGTTGAACGCGTTGATGTGCACCGCGATGCCGCCACGCGGCACCAGGATATGCGTGCCCGCAAAGCCGCCCTTCTTGCCCAGCGGGAATGCGGGGCCTTCGTGAATCAGGTTGCCGCTAGGCAGTTCGTTGCTGCCCATGCTGGAATACGCGAACAAAGTGCCAGCACCGCCTTCGATGTCCACCCAGCTGTCGGCGCGCGTGGCACCGCTGTGGGCCGAGATGGCGTAGAGCTGCTCTTTGTGCTCACCCAGGTACTTGGCCAGGGCCTTCAGGCGCTGGGCGCGTTCTTGAAAGTCGAGCTTGAGCAAGTTGGGCAGGCCCACGGTGCGGGCGTAGTGCACCGCGTCGCCAAAGTCGATGGCCTCGGCATGGGTTTGGTACACGGTCTGGCCGTTGAGGGCGCTGCGCAGGGCTTGTGCGCCTTGCTGGCCGATCCATTGGCCACCGATGAAACTTTGCAGGACTTGGGACATGAGGTGCTTTCCTTGAGGAGGTCAAAACCCGGTGCCTTGGCAAGCCCTAGCGCTGCCTATGCGTTAACCAACCGGGCGGTCGGTTAATTCTAGTCGCAATGGCAAGGGGGATTTCAGCTTTTGTGCCGCTCAGGCACAGCTTGGGGAGGCACCGGGGCCTGAGAGCGCGCTTTCAGGTGCAACGCGGCCTGCGCCATCAAGTTGGCCGACACGGGCGCGGTGACAAACACAAACAGGGTGATGAGCAACTCGGCAAAACCTGCGCGGCCCTGGAAGGCCGAGACCAGCATGGACGCCACCAAAATGCCGCCCACGCCCAAGGTGGAGGCTTTGGTGGGCGCGTGCAAGCGCATGTAAAAGTCGGGCAGGCGCACCAGGCCAATGGCGCCCACCAGCAAGAAGAAAGCGGCAATCACGATGATGGCCGCAGCGGCCCATTCGATCAGGGGATTCATGAAGAGGCTCCTTTTATTCGACCACGTCGCCGCGGCTGAGGTAGCGCGCCAGCGCCACGGTCGAGGCAAAACCCAGCATGGCCACCAGCAAGGCGGCCTCAAACAGCAAAGCGGTTTGCCAGCGGATGCCCAGCAAGACGATCAGGGCCACAGCGTTCATCGACAAAGTGTCGAGTGCCAGGATGCGGTCGGTGGTTTCGGGGCCACGAAAAAGCCGCCAAGCGCACAGCGCCACCGCCAGGGTGACGGCCACGATGGCGATCGACAGGGCCAGATCCAGGATGTTCATGGCGGGCCTTTCTGGGCAAGGGGCGCAGCCTGCTCGCTGCAGCCAAAGATGTGCAGCAAGGGCGCTTCGTAGCGGGTTTTCATGTCGTCGATCATGGCTTGCGCGTCGTCGCAATTGAGGGCGTGCACCAGAATTTCACGACGGGTTTCGCTCACCACGCAGGACACCGTGCCGGGTGTGGTGGTGATGATGCTGGCGAACAGGACGTTGACCATGTGATGGTCTGTGGCCAGAGGCACAGGCACCCAGGCGGGCGACATGGCCTTCATGGGGCCCAGCACCAAGCGGGCGACGGTGATGTTGGACAACACGATGTCCTTGAGCACCACCCACACCAGACGCAGGGCTGCGCCCCAGTGAATGCTGGCCGCAGGCCCCAAAAACGGGTGGATCAGGCGCGGCACGATCAGCGCGATCAGCAAGGCCGACAACAGGTGCACGGGGGCCAGACTGTGCGACAAGGCCAGCCAGCTGACGCCCAACAAGAGCGAGAGGATGGGGTGGCTGAGCCAGCGCGCTTGGCTGGAAGGGTGCGCAGGGGTCGGTTTCATCGGGTGTCCTTCGCAGGGGTGTCGGTTGCAGCAGGTTCAGCCGGAGCTTGCGGTTTGGGGGCCGGCGTTGACTGGCGTGCCCCGTCATAAGGCCGCGTGCTGGTCGAAGGCTCGCCAGGGGCCAGGCCCAGCACGGCTTTGGCGTAGGCGGCGGTGTCGGCCAACTGCGTGGCGGTGTCGTCGGTGTAGCGCTTGATGGGCGAAGCCAACACGGCCATGACCAAGGTCAGCGCCATGAAGGCCCACACGGCCGACAACAGCTTGGGGCTGCTGCCGGCATTGCCTTGCGACTCGTCTGGCTCAGGCTGCACATGCCAAAACAAAATCACACCCGCGCGGGCCAGGCCCACGATGGTGAAAAAGCCCACGCTCAGCACCAGGGTCCAGACCCAGGCCTGTGCGGGCAGGCCCGAGCTGCTCTGCAAAATCATGAGCTTGCCCAAAAAGCCGGACAAAGGCGGCAAACCCGCAGCCGATGCCGCGCCAAACAGCAGCATCAGGCCCAGCAGCACCGGCTCGCGCACGGCCACGGCGGGACGCAGTTTGTCGAGCGCCTGCCCGCGCTGCGCGGCCATCAGCTCCACCAGCAAGAACAAGCCCGCGATCACAATCGTGCTGTGCAGCGTGTAGTACAGCGCAGCCGACAAGCTGTCGGTGGTGAACAAACCCACGCAGGCCAGCAAAGTGCCCACCGAGGACACCGTGAGGTAAGCCACCAGGCGGCTCATGCTGTGTGCCGCCAGGGCGCCCAGGACGCCCAAGGCGCTGGTGGTCAAGGCCAGCGGCAGCAACCAGTCGGCCACGGCCAGGGCCGACTCCCCCGCCCCCACGCCGAAGATCACCCAGTGCGTGCGGATGATGCTGTACACCCCGACCTTGGTCATGATGGCAAACAGCGCCGCCACTGGAGCACTGGCAGCGGCATAGGTGCCCGGCAACCAGAAATACAGCGGCACCAGCGCGGCTTTGAGGCCAAACACCGCCAGCAAGACCAGCGCAGCGGCCTGCGCCAGCCAGGCGTTGTCACCCGTGAGCTGCGCCACCTGTAGGCCCACATCGGCCATGTTGAGCGTGCCGGTCACGCTGTAGACCATGGCCAGGCCAATCAGGAACAGGCCCGAAGCCGCCAAGTTGAGCACCACGTAATGGATGCCCATGCGAAAGCGCTCGCGGCCTTGGCCATGCACCAGCAGCACATAAGAAGCAATCAGCAAGACCTCGAAGAACACAAACAGGTTGAATAAGTCACCCGTCATGAACGCACCACAGAACCCCATGAGCTGGAACTGGAACAGCGCATGGAAGTGCCGTCCGCGTGTATCCCAGCCGCTTGTGGCGTACCACAGCACCGGCACGGCCACGAGGTAAGTCAGCAGCACCATGAGGCCTGACAAGCGATCGAGCACCATCACGATGCCGAAAGGCGCAGGCCATTCGCCCACCTGATAGGCCAGCAGCTCACCACTGCTGGCTTGCACCGCCAATCCCACCGCCATCAGCAAGCCCAGCAAGACCGAGGCCATGGCCAGACGACGCGCCCAGCGTTGGCGGCTGTTGCCATGGCCACCCCCAGCCACTTCTTGGCTGCCATCGCCCAGCAACAACAAGGCCACGGCCGTGAACACGGGCAGCAAGACCGACAGCACAGGGGCGTGCTGCAGCCAAAATGCAAAAAGAGAGTCCAACATCAAGCCTGCCCTCCGCGTGCTTGAGCCGGATGGCCTTCAGAACCGGTCTGGCCTGGAGTGTGTCCCTGCGTCTGTTCCGGCGTCTGTCCGGGCTCGTGCCCGTCCACATGATCGCTGCCGCTTTCGTGGCGGCTGCGCAGGGCCAGCTCAATCACAAAGCCGGTGGTCGCAAAACCGATCACGATGGCCGTGAGCACCAGCGCCTGGGGCAAGGGGTCAGCCACCGGGCCGCTGCCCACCAAGATGGGCTGTGCATTGCTCCACAAACGGCCCATGGCAAAGATGAAGACGTTGACGGCGTAGCCGAGCAGGGACAAACCCAAGACCACGGTGAAGGTGCGCCCGCGCAGCATGAGGTAAACAGCGCAAGCCGTGACGAATCCGATACCGCTGGCCAACAAAAATTCCATGCTCATGAAAGGTCCTTGCGGCGACTGAAAACACTGAACAAAAAAACGGCGGCGCTCATGCAGCCCCCTGGGGACGCGCAGGCGATCCCGGCGCTTCACGTGTCACGGTGCCGAGCACCGAGATGGTCAACAAGGTCGAGCCCACCACGACCAGGTAAACGCCCAAGTCAAACAAGGCGGCCGAGGCCAAGGGCAACTCGCCCAACACCGGCACCACCGGATAGCCGTGCGCGCTGGTCAAGAAAGGACGGCCCCACACAAAGGCGCCCACACCGGTCAGCCCGGCAATGCCCAAGCCTGCACCGATCCACTTGACAAAGCGCCGACCGGCTTGGCCGCGCAGCAGGTACTCGGCCTTGGCCTGCCCCATGGACATGAACTGCAGCACCAGCGCCACCGCGGTGATCAGACCCGCAATGAAGCCGCCACCGGGCATGTTGTGACCGCGCATGAAGATGTAGATGCTGAACACCAGCGCCACCGGCAACACCACCGACGCGGCCACGCGCAGCATGAGAGGTTGGGCAGCAAAGGTCCAGGTGTGGCCGTCGCTGTCTTGGGTGGGGCGGCGCGTCCGCATGCCTTCCATCAAAGCCAGCACACCGATGGCAGCAATGCCCAGCACCGTGATTTCGCCAAAGGTGTCATAACCCCGGAAGTCCACCAGGATCACGTTGACCACGTTGGAGCCACCGCCCACGGGAATGGACTTGTCCAGGAAATACCAAGAGATCGAACTGTGCTCGCGCGTCAGGAAGACCCAAGTGAGCCAGGCCATGCCCGCACCAGCGGCCAGCGCCAGCGCTGCGTCGCGTGCGCGTCGTGCATTGCTCGATTCGCGCGGTGAATGCTGCGGCAACAAAGCCAGGCCCATGAGCAACAACACCGTGGAGACGACTTCGACCGACAACTGAGTCAGCGCCAGATCGGGCGCTGAGAGACTGACAAAGGTCAATGAGGTCACCAGCCCCACCACGCCCACCAGAATCACCGCCTGAAAGCGTTTGTGGTGTTGTAGCGCCAGAGTCAGGCTCGCAGCCCCCAGCATCAGCCATATGACAATGGCCAAGGGCGATGCAGGCATGAGATCGCGCGGACCGGTGCCGATGCCGCTGCCCAAGAGTGGCCAGCCTACCACCAAGACCACACCGCCCAGCATCCAGGCCACATAGCTTTGCAGCGAGCCGTTTTCCAAGCGCGTGGTGATCCGCGCCGCCAGCACAAACAGGCCATCGATCAGGCCTTCAAACATCTGACGCCCGGTGGCTCGGCCAAACCAGGCCTCGGACTCGATGCGGTGCAGGCGCTTGTTTTTGGCCAGCATCAGGTACAGCGCAATGCCCACCACCAGCGCAATCGCGCTCATGAGCAGCGGCAGATTGAAGCCGTGCCAGATGGACAAGTGGTACTCGGGCAGCGGTTTGCCCGCCAAGGCCGTGGCCGCCACATCGACCAACGGACCCAACGTGAGCGCGGGCAACACCCCCACCACGATGCACAGCGTGACCAACAAAATGGCGGGCAGTTTCATGCCCAGTGGCGGTTCGTGCGGGTGGGTGTTGGGCACATCGCCCAGCGGACCGTTGAAATACGTGTCGTGCACAAAGCGCAGCGAATAAGCCACGCTGCAGACCCCGGCCAGCGTCACCAACGCGGGCACCAACCAAGCGAACGCGCCCGACGTGCCCACCACCGCTTCGGTGAAGAACATTTCTTTGGACAAGAAGCCGTTGGTCAAAGGCACGCCCGCCATGGAGGCGGCTGCGACCATGGACAGCGTGGCCGTCCACGGCATGAGCGACCAAAGGCCGCCCAGCTTGCGCATGTCGCGCGAATGGGTTTCGTGGTCCACGATGCCCGCGATCATGAACAGCGAGGCCTTGAAAGTGGCGTGGTTAAGCACATGGAACACCGCCGCCACCGCAGCCAGTGGCGAGCCCAAGCCCACCAAAAACGTGATCAGGCCCAGATGACTCACGGTGGAGTAAGCCAGCAAACCCTTGAGATCGTGCTTAAAGATGGCGATGAAGGCGGCAAACAACACGGTGATCAGGCCCACCGTGGTGACAATCGCCTCGAAATAGCCCGATCCGGCCAGCACCGGGTACAGGCGCATGAGCAAGAAAACACCCGCCTTGACCATGGTGGCCGAGTGCAGATAGGCCGACACAGGCGTGGGCGCAGCCATCGCATCGGGCAACCAGAAATGGAAGGGGAACTGCGCACTTTTGCTGAATGCGCCCACCAAAATCAGCAGCAATGCAGGCAAAAACATCGGGGCGGCCTGAATCATGGCCACTTTGTCCAGCATTTCACTCAGCTCGTAGGTGCCCGCAATCTGACCCAAAAGCACAAAGCCGCCCAGCATGGCCAGGCCGCCGCCCCCGGTCACGGCCAAGGCCTGACGAGCACCGGCGCGGGCATCGGGCCGGTGGCTCCAGTAGCCCACCAGCAAGAATGACGAGACGCTGGTCAGCTCCCAAAACACCACCAACAAGAGCAAATTGTCCGAGAGCACCACGCCCAGCATGGCAGCCATGAACAGCATCATTTCGCTGTAAAACTTTCCGGCCGAATCCTTGGCGCTCAGGTAATAGTGCGCATACACAATGATCATCAGGCCGATGAACAAGATCAGGCCCGCGAACATCATCGACAGGCCGTCGAGACGGAACGTCAGGTTCAGCCCAATCTCGGGCACCCAGGGCCAGGCGTTCATCACCGTTTCGCCCGCCAGCACGGCCGGGGCCATGGACAGCAACAGGCCCAAACTGGCGGCCGTGACCGCGCCCGCCGCGCAGGCGGTCAGCAGCCGTGAGCGGGAACCCAGCCAAAAGGTGGCCAGTGTGCCCAGCAACAGAGGGAGCAATACGATGGAGAGCAGCACAGCATATCTTTCAAATGTGCGCAGCATTCTAGGCAGGCCCACGACCCAGGCCCACACTGCGAGGCATGCTGCCGCATCATGCAGGCGCAAAGCCGCACCAGCCGGTCGTTTCAACCCCAAAAACCCCATCAAAAAAGGGCCAAGAACATTTATTCCGTGTGCTGCACGCTGATTTTTGAAAATTTTGGGTACGCACACCAAAGCCCGTAATCAAAAAACAGGCTGGCAAAAGAGGCATTTGATAAGTATACTTATCAAATCCATGTTTTCTATTCGTTTCACCCCACTCAAGGACCGCCATGAGCCCTTTGCAAATCACCCTCCCCGTCATCGTTGCCGGTGGCGGCATTGGTGGCCTGGCAGCGGCATTGGCGCTGGTGCGCCAAGGCTTTGCCGTCACCGTGCTGGAGCAAGCCCCCGAGATCGGCGAGATCGGCGCGGGCATCCAAATTGGCCCCAACGGGTTTCATGCGTTTGACGCTTTGGGCGTCGGCGACAAGGCCCGTGGCCGTGCCGTCTACACCGACTTCATGGTCATGCACGACGCGATCGACGAGTACCAAGTGGGCAAGATCCCCACCGACGAAAAATTCCGCGAGCGTTTTGGCAACCCCTACGCCGTGATCCACCGCGCCGATGTGCATTTGTCTTTGCTCGAAGCTGCACGCGATACCGGACAAGTTCAATTTCACACCAGCACCCGGGTGGTGCGCATCGAACAAGACAACAGCAGCGTGACCGTGTGGGACCAAAACGGCAAGGCATTCAAAGGCTGTGCCTTGATCGGGGCCGATGGTGTCAAGTCGGTGGTGCGTGAGCAATTTGTGGGCGACCCGGCCCGCGTCACCGGCCATGTGGTCTACCGCGCCGTGGTCGATAAAAAAGACTTTCCGCAAGACCTGCAGTGGAACGCGGCCGCCATCTGGGTGGGCCCCAACTGCCACCTGGTGCACTACCCGCTGCGCGGGGGTGAGCAATACAACGTGGTCGTCACTTTCCACAGCCGCGAACAAGAAGAATGGGGCGTCAAGGACGGCAGCAAAGAAGAAGTGCAAAGCTACTTCCAGGGCATCTGCCCCAAAGCCCGCCAACTGATTGACCTGCCCAAGACCTGGAAGCGCTGGGCCACGGCCGACCGCGAGCCGATTGGCCAATGGACCTATGGCCGGGTGACCATGCTGGGTGACGCCGCCCACCCCACCACGCAATACATGGCGCAAGGCGCTTGCATGGCGATGGAGGACGCCGTCACTTTGGGCGAAGCCCTGCGCACACACCAAAACGACTGGCCCCAAGCGCTGGACATGTACCAGCGCGCCCGCGTGGCCCGCACCGCCCGCATCGTGTTGTCGAGCCGCGAGATGGGCCGCATTTACCACGCCAAAGGCGTGGAACGCCTGGTGCGCAATGACCTGTGGCGCGGCCGCAGCCCGGAGCGCTTTTATGATGCCATGGCATGGCTGTACGGCTGGAACGTGGGCAACTGCCTCGATGCAGCGCAACACAACTGATTTGAACGGAGACACCCCATGAACGACCTCGGACGCATCGAAGACCTGCCCCCAGACTATGTGCAGGACCTGCGCAATGTGAATCTGGTGCCGCTGTGGCCCAGCCTGCGCGGCGTGCTGCCGCCCAAAGTGCCCACGCGCCAGACCCAGCCCACCTGCTGGGCTTACAAAGACATCAAGCCCCTGCTGCTCAAAGCGGGTGAGCTCACGCCGATTGAAAAAGCCGAGCGCCGCGTGCTGGTGCTGGCCAACCCCGGCCATGGTCTGGACAAAATGCAAGCCAGCGCCGCCATGTATTTGGGCATGCAACTGCTCATGCCCGGTGAATGGGCCCCCAGCCACCGCCACACGCCCAACGCGGTGCGCATGGTGGTGGAAGGCGAAGGCGCCTGGACCACGGTGGACGGTGAGAAATGCCCCATGAGCCGAGGCGACTTGATCCTGACGCCCACTGGCCTGTGGCACGAACACGGCCACGACGGCACCGACCCGGTCATCTGGCTCGATGTGCTGGACCTGCCCTTGGTCTATTACATGGAGGCCAGCTACCACATCAACGGCGACCGCCAGACGGTGCAGCCTGGACGCAGCGACCAGCAATATGCCCGAGGCGGCGTGGTGCCATCGCATGTGTTTGACCGCAGCAAAAAGGCCTACCCCATGCTGCGCTACGCCTGGAAAGACGCCAAGGCCGCGCTCGAATCTCTGGCGTCTGACGATGCCGGTTTGGAGCAAGTGCAAGTGACTTACACCAACCCCGAAACCGGTGGCGATGCTGAAAACATCTTGGGCTTTTACGCCCTGATGCTGCGCCCTGGCCAGAGCCTGCGCCTGCCTGCTCGCTCGCCCGCTCAGGTGTTCCACGTCATCGAAGGCGCGGTGCAAGCGCAGATCGTGGCCAGCACCTTCACCCT
>NZ_JBILQU010000096.1:0-10970 GCF_044373035.1 Limnohabitans sp.
GACGGAGAAAAGCGGTTCATGCCATGCCTGCGGGTCGGTGAATGGGGCCTTTCAGTTTACGTTGGCCTGAGTGCCCGGCCTGTGCTGTTGGTGATAGCCTGTGCAAAAACCGATCAGGCGCAGCGGCCCACCATCATCCCCATCGGGCGGGATAATCACCGCCACCTGCAATCCGCAACCTGCCCTGAGCCCAGCATGACACCCTCCCACACTCCCGTGAGCACCGACACCCTGCAGCAAGCCCTGTCTGACCTGTTCGCCCCCTGGGTGCAGACTCTGAACTTGCGTGTCGAGCGCTTTGACGCCGACAGCGTGACCCTGCGCTTGCCGCAAAGCGACCAGTTGTCGCGGGTGGGCGGCATGCTGTGCGGGCAGGCCATGATGGCGGCGGCCGACACGGCCATGGTGCTGGCGCTGATCAGCCACTTTGGGCAGTTCCGGCCCTGCAGCACGGTGCAGTTGTCGAGCAGCTTCATGAAACCGCTGTCAGGCCAGGACGCGCTGGTCACCGCCCGGGTGCTGCGCGCTGGCAAGGCCATGGCCTTTGGCGAAATTGACTTGGCCGGGGCCGACGACGGCAAGAGCGTTTTTCGGGCCAGCACCACCTATGCCCTGATGTGAGCCGGGTTGTCAGCGCCCCGCCAGCCTGGCTTGGCTACAATACAGCCATTCTTGTACTGAGGCTCTCCATGTCCAATCACAACGACGCACACACTTCTGACGACCCCGTGGAAAACGTGGTCAAACACATTCCCGTGGTCATTCCGGCCGCGGGTGCCGTGCTGATTTTCTTGTTGGCCTTCATTGCCGTGGTCATGGCCTGAGGCTTTGCCGCTCCCCGGTGCGCCACTCAGGCAGCACCCCACCCACCCGCAACAGCTCGCGCTTTGCGGGTTTTATTTTGTCCGCACCGGCATGATGTGCAGCGCCCCAGCACAGCCAGCGGCTGGCCTGGGGAGTTGGCTTGGCTACAACGGCCGCCGCCTTGCGAAACGCACCACGGTCACGCCAGCCCGGGCCTGTCGCACCGAGGGCATGACCAGCACGCAGTCGTCATAAGGCGTGGTGACGGGCTCGCCATCGTTGTCACCAATCACCGTGCCCGCCTTGGGGATGCATTCCAGTCCCTTGAACGGCTCGGTGAAACGGAACTTTTCGCTGCGCGCCACCACCGGTCCGGTGACTTCGAGGGCCCACTGTTGCGGGGCGTCGGCCTGTCTCCAGCCGGGCAATGCAGCCTGCAAGGCAGAAGCCGAAAGCACACCCGACACGTCCAGGAAGCGGATACACAGGTCGCGCGCCACATCGC
The DNA here is from genome assembly GCF_044373035.1 of Limnohabitans sp. Lineage (GTDB taxonomy): Bacteria > Pseudomonadota > Gammaproteobacteria > Burkholderiales > Burkholderiaceae_C > Limnohabitans_A. Next base: position 1,310 of record NZ_JBILQU010000096.1, read on the forward strand.
GGCTGGCCAAGTCGCCATGAAAACCGCATTCGATCAGCAATGAGCGCGTCTCGGGTGCATGGTCATCTGACAGGCCAAGGCGACCGTAATCGCGCATGCGCACACCGTCCTTGTGACCGGCATCGACCACGATGTGGACCGGATTGGCCAGCTCGCGTGCCAGTTGCAGGTTGCGTGGATGCATACCGGTCAGCAGCAGCGGCGCGCCAGGTTCGTGCATGGAATGCAGGTCCAGCACCCAGTCGGCTTTTTGCACCCAAGGGGCGAGCTCGGCCACGCGCTGGCGCTCGAGCGTGCGAGGTTCGGCGATGCGCTCGTCCATCCATTGGCGGTTCATGTCTTCGTCGACAAAACGCGATGCATCATGGTTCGCCTCGTCAAAGCGCTCGAATGCACGCAGGTTGGCAAACACCAGGGTCAGCTGACCCACCGCAGGGCGAACACCCGCCTCCAGCAGGCCCTTGAGCGCCCAAGCGCCACACAGTTCGTTGCCGTGGATGAGGGCGCTGATCAGGACGTGCCGACCGGGTTGTCCCGAATCGAAATGCCAAACGCCTTCGGTGCCGGTATTGCCCTGGCGCCACATCGAGATGTCGGGACAGGGCAGATCGAATTGAAGCGGTGTCATTCGCGGATCTTGGCAAAGTCAACGATGCGCTGGTACTTGGCCGTCTCTTCGCGCAGGAACTTGTTCATGTCCACCGCGCCTTGGGCCACGGCCGAGCCGGAGGCTTCAAGCTTGCTGCGCACCTCGGGGTTTTGCAGGGCATCGGCCAGACCTTTTTTCAGTTTGGCGGCAACCGGTTCTGGCAGCTTGCCAGGGCCCATCAACACAAACCAGGTGCTGATGTCGGTGTTCTTAAGGAGCGGATGCTCGGCCAATGCGGGAATCTCGGGCGTGACCTTCGATCGGTTCTTTTCGGTGGTGCCCAGGGCCACCACCTTGCCGCTGCGGATGTGGGGCAGACCACTGGAGAGCACGAACACGCCGAACTCCAGGTTGTTGCCGATCAGGTCAATGGCCAGCGGGGCCACACCGCGGTAAGGAATGTGCGTCATGAAGATGCCCGCCTGTTCCTTGACCATTTCACCGGCCAGGTGCAGTGAAGTGCCCACGCCCGAGCTGCCATAGCTGAAGCGGCCCGGGTTGGATTTGGCCAGTTTGATGAACTCATCGGTGTTTTTCACGCCCATCTTGGGTGATGTGACCAGCACCAGGGGCTGCGTGGCGATCAGGCCGATGGGGCTGAAATCCTGCCAGCTGTATTTGATGGAGGGCGACACCAAGCGGTTGATGGCCACTTCGTTGTTAGCGCCCACCAGCAAGGTGTAGCCGTCGGGGGCGGCATTGAGCACCTTTTGCGCGCCGATGGCGCCGCCGGCACCACCGATGTTCTCGACCACAACCGTGGCGTTCAGGCTCTTGGCCAGGGCGGCGGCCACCACGCGCCCGGTCAGGTCGGTGCTGCCGCCCGGCGGATAACCGACCACGATGGTGATGGGCTTGGAGGGGTAGTTACCGGTCTGGGCATGGGCCAATGGGCTGACGGCAGCCAGGGTGCAGGCCAGAAGGCCGAGGATGTGTCGCACGACTTGGGTGTTCATTGCAGGCTCTTTCATGAATTGAAGAAAAAGTCATTGTGTTCAAGCAAAGCCGTCTTACATGGCCAGTTGAGCAATATGACTTGCTTTTCTGGCATCACAGAACGGGGGTGGTCTGCCAGACCTGTTCCGCGATGGGGCCCAGCATTCGCCGCATACGGACCAAGCGCACCTCGAAAGGAATTTCCATGCTGCGATCCCAACACACCTCCAGCAGCCCTTCTTGACAAGCCGTGGCGACCAAGGACCAGGGCAACCAGCAAACACCCATGCCCTTGATCGCGTATTCCATCAAGGCATCTGCCGAATCACATTCAAGCACCCTTTGCAAGCTGTCCGGGCAAGGGCAGCGCTCCAGATGGTCTTCGACCAGACCCGCCAGGGCCAAGCTGGGTGCATACGCCAGCAAGGGCAGGGCGTTGATTGCCTTGCTTCTTGGGTGCAGGCGCCGCTGCCGAACTGGCACCAGCTTGTCCTGGGCCAGCACCTTTTGCAAGAAGCCGCGCCCTCGGGGGCGTTGCGCAATGGCTGGATGGTGATAGGCCACCAGCAGATCGACCCGCCCCTCTTCGAGCCAGACCAGCGTGTCGGCCAAGCCGCCGGTCCTGACCTCAAGCCGCTTGGGATTGACGGTCTGTCCGATAAGGACCAGCCAGTCGGCCACCCAGGAGCGCGCCAAGGTTCGGCCCGTAGCCAGTTTCAGAACCTCGTCGGTTTGGCGGTTGCGCTGGAGCTCTTCGCGAATATCGTGCAAGCCTTGCAGACTTTCCTGGGCCCGCTTCATGAGTTGCAGACCGGCCTCGGTCAATTGCAGGGGTTTGTGTTCGCGATCCACCAGCGGCATGCCTGCCCAGGCCTCCAGCGCGCGAACACGCCGACCAAACGCCGGGGGAGTGACGTGTCGCAGGTCGGCGGCCCGAGCCAAGTTGCCCGTTTTGCCAATGGCCACCAAGTCTTCAAGCCATTTCAAATCCATGCTTCACTCCTTCAGGCTGTTGCCCGGCGTCCTGTTCATCAACCCAATGCAGCTGGGCAAGAGATATACGTCCATCGTTGGTCAACAGCAGCCGCTTTGCGGGTTTTATTTTGTCCGCACCGGCATGATGTGCAGGGCCTCTGGCGCGATCTGCAACTGAACCCAGCTGCCCGAGTCGACCTGCAAACGCTGCAGCAGGCGGCTGGTCAGGTTCAGGGTGATGGTTTGTCTGGGCAAGGCTTCGGGCCTGAGCGTGCACAAACTGATTTCACCCAGCGACAAGACCTCCAGCAACTGGCAGCGCAATCGGGTATGGCCTTGTAGCGCCACACTGGGCACCTCGCCATCGGCCATCACGTCCACCTGTTCCCCGTTCAGCACCCAGGTCACAGGGGTTGCATCGTCGATCTTGTTTTTGTCGTACACCGCCAAGTCCAGACCGGTGTCGGATGACGCCGCATCGGTCCAGCGCAAGCGCCCCCAGCCGGCGTGGTCCTTGTAAAAGCGCCCCTCAAAATGGTTTTGAATGCCCACCAGTTCGGCCACCCGGGCGTTGCGCGGGCTGGCAAACACGCGGGCGGGTTCGCCCGTTTGCAGGGTCTGGCCCGCGTCCACGATCACCACCCGGTCGGCCAGGCGGCGGGCTTCTGCCAGGTCGTGCGTCACCAGCAGCATGGGCACCGATACCTTTTGGCGCAATGCGGCCAGCTCGCGGTACAGCGTCTGGCGTGTGGGTGCATCCACCGCAGAAAACGGCTCGTCCAACAACAACACACCGGGCAAAGCTTGGGGTGTTGGGGTGGCGTCCGCTGTGGGCCTGGGCATGACACGCACCAGCGCCCGCGCCAACGCCACGCGCTGCTGCTGACCGCCAGACAGTTGCGAGGGCCTGCGCTCGCTGAGCAAAGCCAGCCCCAAGCGGGCCAGCAAAGTCTGCACATCGGCGCTCGACCAACCCGGCCCAGCGGCCAGCGCCACATTGGCCTGCGCCGTCATGTGCGGAAACAGCGCGTAATGCTGGAACACCAGCCCCGCCCGGCGCTGCTGCGGGCTGAGCTGTACGCCCGCTGCCGTGTCCAGCCAAGCCTGGCCCGCCACCCGAATGTGGCCCTGCACATCGGCGGGCGTCCACAGGCCGGCAATGGCGCGCAGCATGCTGGTTTTGCCACTGCCCGACGGCCCGACCAGGGCCACCAACTCGCCCGCGCCGCAGTCAAATTCGGCCTCCAACCGAATCGGGCTGGCCGAGCGCAGTTGCACTTGCAAGCCTTGCATCAGCGCTCCTGCAAGGCGCGACCGCGCTGGCCCACCCGGTCAAAGGCCAGCACCAGCGTGAGCGCCAGCAAAGACACGCCCACCAGCGCCAGCGCCATCACATGGGCCGATTGCAAATCCATGCCCTGCACTTTGTCGTACAGCGACACCGACAGGGTGCGTGTCTCGCCTTCGATGTTGCCGCCCACCATGAGCACCACGCCAAATTCGCCCAGCGTGTGCGCCACGGTGAGGGCCATGCCGGCCAGCAAACCGGGCCAAGCCAGGGGCAACTCAATGCGCCAAAAAGTCTGCCAAGTGGACAAGCCCGAGACCCAGGCCGCCTCGCGCAGGCTGTGCGGCACCGCTGCAAAGGCGCGTTGAATCGGTTGCACCATGAACGGCAAGTTGACCAGCACGCTCACCAGCAACAGGCCTTCGAGGGTGAACACCAGCCGAATGCCCGAGGCTGCCAGCCAAGCGCCCAAGGTGCTGCCTTGTCCAAAAGCCACCAAAAAATAAAAACCGATCACGGTGGGGGGCAGCAGCAAAGGCAGCAGCAGCAAAGCCTCGACCACCGGCCGCCCGGCCCAAGCGGTTACGGCCAGCCAGCGGGCCAGCGCCAAACCCACCGGCAGCAAAGCCAAGGTGGTGAGAGCCGCCAGGGTCAGCGAAACGTGAAGGGCGGACCAATCCATGTTGTGAGGTTTGAAGGCTGAGCTGAAATATGGGGTGTTGGCCTGGATTATTGCGGCAAGGCGTAGCCGTGCCGCACAAACACCGCTTGCGCGGGCGGGCTGAGCAAAAACCGGTGCCAGTCTGCCGCCGCCGCACCCGCGCCCTTGAGCAGCACCATGCGCTGGTGCAAGGAGGCGTGCAAGTCAGCGGCCAAGGGCAAGACCTGCAAGCTGGGGGCGATTTCGGGGGCTTGGGCCAGCGCCAATGCGGTGATGCCCGCCTGCGCCGCACCCGTGGCCACAAACTGGGTGGCCTGGCCGATGTGGTCGCCCAGCACTTTCTGGTTTGCAGGCAGCGGCCCGACACCTGAACGCTGCAAAGCCTGCACGGCAGCCACGCCATAGGGGGCCAGCGCCGGGTTGGCGATGGCGAATTTGTCGCCCGGCTTCATCGAACGCACCACCGCCGCCAAACCTTGGGCCAGCGGCAGTGCTGAATTTTGAGGCACGATCAGCGCCAGGCGGCCCGTGGCATAGCGCTGCCCGGCGTCCACCGTTGTGCCCGCTTTGACCAATTCGGCCACCCAAACCTCGTCGGCCGAGATGAATTGCGCCACCGGCAAGCCCTGCAAGATCTGCCGCGCCAGGTTGCCCGAAGCACCCAGATTCACATCCACCTGAACGCCTGTTTGTTGTCTGTATTGGCTTGTCAAGTCAGCCAGCACAAACTTCAAGTTGCTGGCGGCAGCGATTTTGATGCGGACCGGGCTGTGTGCCTGTGCCGCCCACGGGACGAACCACGAGGCCCCCAAGGCCGCCAACAGCCCAAAGCGCCGAAGGGGCTGGAAATCGGTGCCCGCCATAACCCGCATAACATCATGCTTCTTTTGCATAGTTTTAAAGAGGTTTTCAGTCTGGCCTACAGGCACGAAACAAGCAGTCTCCCTAAAATCGAGGCCCGCTGGTGACAACGCCGTTACATCCACTTTTCCACGTGACGAAAGCCTTCAGTATCTCAGCCCCACAGCCGTTTTTTCAAAGCCCCTGCGCAGAGCTTTTGAAAAAACGATTTTTAAACTTGGAACACTTCCCATGAACTCACCCGTGATGCAGGGCCTGGCCCTCAATACGCCCCATTACGTCAAGAACGCCAAACTGATCGCCTGGGTCGCCGAAATGGCCGCCCTGTGCAAGCCCGCCAACATTTACTGGTGCGACGGCTCGCAAGAGGAATACGACCGCCTGTGCGCTGAACTGGTCGCTGCGGGCACCTTCAAAAAGCTCAACCCCGCCAAACGCGCCAACTCTTACCTGGCTTGCTCCGACCCGTCGGACGTGGCCCGCGTGGAAGACCGCACCTACATCTGCTCGGCCCAAAAAGAAGACGCTGGCCCCACCAACAACTGGATGGAACCTGCGCAAATGCGCGCCACCCTCAACCCGCTGTTTGACGGCTGCATGGCGGGCCGCACCATGTACGTGGTGCCGTTCTCGATGGGCCCCTTGGGCTCGCACATCAGCCACATCGGCATCGAGTTGAGCGACAGCGCCTATGTGGTCGTCAACCAGAAAATCATGACCCGCATGGGCAAAGCCGTGTTCGACGTGCTGGGCACCGATGGCGAATTTGTGCCCTGCATGCACACCGTGGGCGCGCCTTTGGCCACCCTCAACGGTGTTGTCGAAACAGACAAAACCTCTTGGCCTTGCAACCCCAGCACCAAGTACATCGTGCACTACCCCGAGACCCGCGAGATCTGGTCCTATGGTTCAGGCTACGGCGGCAACGCGCTCTTGGGCAAGAAGTGCTTTGCGCTGCGCATTGCCTCCAACATGGGCCGGGAAGCCGCAGGGGGCCCCTCCGGTCGCCAAGGCTGGTTGGCCGAGCACATGCTGATTTTGGGCGTGACCAACCCCCAGGGCAAGAAGTACCACGTCGCAGCCGCTTTCCCCAGCGCCTGCGGCAAGACCAACTTCTCGATGCTGGTGCCGCCTGCGGCCTTTGAAGGCTGGAAAGTCACCACCATTGGCGACGACATCGCCTGGGTCAAGCCGCACACCGACGGCAAAATGGTCGCCATCAACCCCGAAGCCGGTTACTTTGGCGTGGCCCCCGGCACCAACATGAAAACCAACCCCAACTGCATGCTGAGCCTGCACAAGGACGTGATCTTCACCAACGTGGCCCTCACCGACGACGGCGACGTGTGGTGGGAAGGCATGGAAAAAGACACCGGCAAGCTGCCCGACCATTTGATCGACTGGCAAGGCAAGGACTGGACCCCTCAGATCGCCAAAGAAACCGGTGCCAAAGCCGCTCACCCCAACGCCCGCTTCACCGTGGCTGCGACCAATAACCCCGCTCTGGACCCCGCTTGGGACGACGCTGCAGGCGTGCCCATTGACGCCTTCATGTTCGGCGGCCGCCGCTCGACCACCGTGCCGCTGGTGACCGAAGCGCGCAACTGGACCGAGGGCGTCTACATGGCCGCGACCATGGGGTCTGAGACCACTGCCGCCGCCTTTGGCGCACAAGGCGTGGTGCGCCGCGACCCGTTCGCCATGCTGCCGTTTTGCGGCTACAACATGAGCGACTACTTCCAGCACTGGCTCGATACCGGTGCCAAGGCCACAGCCGCTGGCCACAAGCTGCCCGCGATGTACTGCGTGAACTGGTTCCGCAAAGGCGAAGACGGCTCGTTCGTCTGGCCCGGCTACGGCGACAACATGCGCGTGCTCAAGTGGATGATCGACCGCTTGGAGGGCAAGGCCCAGGGCGAAGAGACCATGTTCGGCATTGCGCCCACTTACAGCGAAATCAACTGGAATGGCATCGCGTTCAGCGCTGAGCAGTTCAAGGCCGTCACCAACATCGACCGTGCCGCCTGGCAAGCCGAATTCAAGCTGCACGACGAGCACTTTGCGCAGCTGAGCTACCACCTGCCCCAGGCCTTGTTGGACACCAAAGCGGCGCTGCAGTCGCGTCTGGCTTGAAAATCAGGTTCTGCGCCCCTCCGGCGTCCGAGTCTCCAACCGCCCCGGCCACCACAAACCGGGGCGGTTTTTTTTGGCCTGCACAATCGGGGCCATGTCTTTGTTTCAAACCGCTGAATCCCGCACCCGCATTGCTCTGTGGCTGATGTGGGTCACACCCGCCTTGTGGTCGGTCAATTACATCGTGGCGCGCTCCGCCCCCGGCGTGGTGGAGCCGCACATGCTGGCCTTGGGCCGCTGGGCTTTGGCGGGCGTGATTCTGGCTTTTGTTGCGCGCAGCGAACTTTGGCGCGAACGCAGCAGCACCTTGGCCGACAGCGGGCGCTATCTGGTGTTGGGGGCTTTGGGCATGCTCATTTGCGGAGCCTGGGTGTACCAAGGCGCCAAGACGACCTCGGCCATCAACATCGCACTGATCTATGCCGCATCGCCCGTGCTGATCGCACTGGGTGCCGTGGTTTGGTTGGGCGAGCGCTTTTCATGGCGTCAAGGCCTGGGCGTGCTGGTGGCCATGGCCGGGGTGTTCCATGTGGTGGTCAAAGGCCAGTGGCTGTCGCTGGGCCAGGTGCAATGGGTGGCCGGCGACGCTTGGATTGTGGTCGCCATGGCCGCTTGGGCCGGCTTCGCCTTGCTGCAAAAGAAATGGAGCACACCCTTGGGCTCTACTGCGCGCCTGGCCGCCATCTGCATGGGGGGCGTGATCGTGCTGTTGCCCTTCAGCCTGTGGGAATTGCTTCAACCTGACCACCCAGTCTGGACGGTGCAAGCCACGGTGCTGGTGGTGGCCGCTGGGCTGCTGCCCGGCATCGGGGCGTATTGGGCCTATGGCTTCAGCCAGAAAGTGCTGGGCGCCAGCCGCGTGGCCGCCAGCATGTACCTGGGGCCCTTGTATGGCGGCTTGGCCGCCTGGCTGGTTTTGGGCGAAGCCATGGGTTGGCACCACGTGATGGGTGCGGCGCTGATTTTGCCGGGGATTTACATGGCGTCCAAACGCTGAAGCGAGATCGGCGTCACGTTCAGACGGCCCGCTCAGATGTAGTACATGCGGTCGCGCACCAATCGGGCGGCGCGGCGGTTCATCAGGGTTTCCGGGTCACGGACCGGGCCTGTGGCTTCGCTGGCGCGGTCCATGGCCACTTGCAGCTCCCTCATCAAGCGTGGATCGGACTGGGCCATGGACCACAAACGCTCGTCGGCGCGGCCGCGGGCCACGTGGGCTGACCAGGCGTCCAAGCCAGTCATCAGGTTTTGCGCCAAGTGGCGTGTCAGGCCGCGCAGCACCCAAATGGCCAGCACGGCCACGGCCCACAGCGCCAACCAGGCGGCAACCACATGGGATTGGGCCCAGCCGTCGATCATCTGATCGACACCGACGACCAGTGCAGCCACACCCGCGGCGAGCAACAGGTTGGCGAGGGTTTTGCTGGAGGTCCTGGGGGCGGCTTGGACCGCAGAGGCGGCGGGTATGTTGCCCAGGATAGATTGGACGGTGGTGTTCATTTTGTGTTCCCTTGATTCGCTTTTGTTTTCTTTGGAAATCCAAATCAACAAAACCATGTGTTGGATCATAGGGTTTATACCAATGTCATTCAACTTTATCTTCATAATGGCCTTCATTCATAATGGTGATGACTGAAGACCTCTGTATGCCCAGTGCCATCCCCCACTCTTTTCGCACCCTCGACCTGAACTTGCTGCGGGTGTTTGACGAAGTCATGGCCGAGCGCAGCCTGACCCGCGCCGCGCACAACCTGTCACTCACCCAACCGGCCGTGAGCAACGCCTTGCGCCGGTTGCGTGAGGCCTTGGGCGATGAACTGTTGCGACGCCACGGCCACGGCATCGAGCCCACACCCCGGGCACTGGCCCTGTGGCCCAGCGTGCGCGAGGCCCTGCGCCAATTGCAGGCGGCCATCGTGCCCAGCGCTTTCGAGCCCCAGCAAGCCAACAGCACCTTTGTGCTGGCCATGGCCGACGCCACCGCGGCCGAACTCATGGGCGGGCTGGCCCGCCAGCTGGAGTTGCAGGCCCCCGGCGTGTCCTTGCGCGTGCTGCCCCTGACCACGCGCGACCCGCGCAAGTTACTCAGCGAAGACAGCGCCGACATCGCCTTGGGATACTTTCCGGCGGTGCTGGCCGACCTGACGGCACGCGCCCA
>NZ_JBILQU010000013.1:0-42661 GCF_044373035.1 Limnohabitans sp.
ATCAGAGCACTCATTGCCAGTCAGGCCTTGAAACTGAGCGAAAGAAGTCTCGGTACGGCCATGGAGCGCCTTTCTACTGGCAAGCGCATCAACAGTGCCGCCGACGACGCGGCAGGCTTGGCCATAGGCAACAAAATGGCAACGCAAATTCGCAGCCTGAACCAAGCTGTGCGCAACGCCAACGATGCCATCAGCATGATTCAGACTGCCGACGGTGCCGCCGATGGCATCACGAACTTGCTCATTCGCATGCGTGAGCTTGTTGTTCAAGCCACCAATGGCACCAACTCGACCAGTGACAAAACAGCACTTCAAACTGAGTTTTCCAGCCTTCAAACAGAAATCACCCGAATATCTGACAAAACCACTTGGAACGGTGTGGCCTTGATTGGGGCTGACGCAGGCTCTGTGGCCTACCAGATCGGCATAGACGGGACTACAGACTCTCAGGTCACTGTCACGTTCAAAGATCTCAATTCTGGTACCAGTTTTGCAACGGCTGTTGCCACCACCACGAGTGCCACAGCCACGACCAGCATCACGCACCTTGACGACGCGATATCGGCCCTGGACGCCTTCAGGTCAGACCTGGGCGCCAAGATCAACCGGCTCAACTATGCGGCCGATAACCTGACCAACATTGCGACCAACACGGCGGCATCACGCAGCAGAATTGTGGACACGGACTATGCCCAGACCACCTCAGAGCTGGCCCGAGCGCAGATCATTCGTCAAGCGGGTACGGCCATGCTGGCTCAGGCCAATCAACAACCCGCATTCGTCCTCGCCCTGCTGCGGTAAATTTTGATTCATCTCATCCGCCAAGCCTTTCCAGGGATACGCAACACCGTACTTTGTGTGGCAACTTTTCTCCCCATATCACGATAAAACGGCAAGTTTTGGCCTGAACAACAGTTACTGAGCACGCAAATCCTGATACAAATCTTCGGCACAGTTTTTGCTGCTCTATTGCAACCCATAGGAGCACTCATGAAACTGCAAGTATTTGTTGGTTGGGATCCCCGCGAAGACATCGCATGGGAAGTCTGCCGTCATTCCATTCTGAGCCGCACCAACTCAAGACAGGTTCAGGTCACCCCACTGGTTCAGTCTGACCTGAGGGCGAAAGGCCTCTATACACGACCCGTTGACACACTGGCCGCCACCGAATTCAGTCTGACCCGATTTTTGACACCTCACCTAGCGGGCCATCAAGGTTATGCGGTTTTTGTAGACTGCGACTTTTTGTTTTTGACCGATATTCGGGATGTGCTCAAAGACATTGACCCCAGTCAAGCCATCTCTGTGGTTCAACACGACTATCGCCCACAGCCAGGCATGAAGATGGACGGGGCCATTCAGCATCCCTACCCGCGAAAAAACTGGTCATCCTTCATCGTCTTCAACTGCGCTCACCCTGCAGTGCAAGCCCTGACCCCCGATGTGGTCAATCAAGCCACCCCAGCGTTCTTGCACCGCTTTGAATGGCTGAAAGATCAAGATATTGGCTCACTGGACAAAGGCTGGAATTATCTGGAAGGTTGGTATCAAGCAGAATATGATAATTTAAAAGCTATTCACTTCACATTAGGTGGTCCATGGTTTGAAAACAAGAAAAATTGTGATTTTTCCAAATTATGGATAGAAGAAGAATTTAAATTAAATAATTTTATAAATCTTAAAGCTGCAGCATAATAAATGTCAGCCCTTAAAATCACTGACACAAAAACTATTTATTATTAAAAATATTAAATTCAAATAGATTAACCGAGTAATTTTCTGATAACCAAGTCTTTTTCTAAGGCTGGTTACAATAACTTTTTCCCCGAACCAAATGATCGTATAAATATCAATTAGCCAAGAAATTTAAAGAGTCATCAAATAACTTTGATGACTTCAAGTTCTGGCAACGGAAAAACCAGATTGAAACCAGCAAATTTACTGTTCGAAATAAAAAACTTTCGGAAATGCCATGGAAGTACGATCAAGTAATCCGGTTGCATTGATAAAAGTTTCTGTTCAGCAATGATAGGTATCCAAGTGCCAGGCGTGAAACAGCCGAATTTCTCCTCATTGACCTCACCCATGTATTCGATCTCTTTGGAAGTCAGTCCGCAGTACTGTAAAAGAACATTTCCTTTAGTCGATGCTCCAATTGCTGATATAGTTTTTCCATCTGAATGAGCTTTTTCAATGAATTCTAATAAGTTTTTCCTCGCCTGCAATACACGGCCTGAGAAATCTTTATATGGCTGCAAACTATCCAGACCTTTCGCTCGTTCACCATCCAATATGCTCTGAACCGCAGGAATAGCGCCAATATCACCACGAACTTTTTTGACCATCACTGAAAAACTACCTCCATTGATATCATTGAATTCTACGTCAACGATCTTAAAACCCACACGATCAGTCATCCATTTAATTTGACGAAGTGCGTAAAACTCTATGTGCTCATGGCATACAGTGTCGTAAGAATTCGTATCCAACATGGTTGGCATATAGCTCTGTTCAAAAACCCATATTCCTTCTTCCTCCAGAACATCATATACTTGACGCATAAAATCCATGGGATCTTCTAAATCATAAAACATGGAGAAAGAAGTTACAATTTTCGCCTTCTTCCCTTGAAAGTGCTCGTTCAGGGAAGATGCCGAGAAAAAATCAGGTATCAATTGAATATGTGAAGGGTAGTAACCGTGGAACTTGATCCCAGTCGGATCAAAACCAACCAGCAATGGGCCATTAGATGGAAATGCCTGTAATGTGGTACTGTCGTTACTACCAATATCAACAACCAGATCACCATTTTGCAATTTCACCTTATCCATGATACGGTTTACCTTGGAATTAAGGTGTGTAACCATACTGGCGTTCAGACCAGATCGATAACCATAATTTTCACCGTACATTTCTCTCAAATCGTAGGAGTACTCCATTTGTAATAATCCACAGACATCATCATCGCCAATACACTTTACAAGACGCAAAGGACCCGTTGTAACCTTCGCCCCTTTTTCACTTGGAAATACACCAGTCAGCATCTGCTCTCCCAAATCAAGCACTGGCGCTAAATTTGTATTACCGCAAATCCTGCATTTATTAATAATTTTATTCATTTGACATGCTTTCTAAATTTAATTTCTTCAATTCAAAAAGATCTGAATCTACCATCATTTGCACCAATTGTTGAAAATTTATTTGTGGCTTCCAATTTAACTTAGCATATGCATTTTTAGCAGACCCGATCAAAGTTAATTCATCTCCCGGACGAAATGCCAGAGGATCTTCAAAGACATGGTCGCGATAGTTAAGTCCCAAACGGCTAAAAGCCAACTCACAAACCTCACGAACCGTATGGAGTTCACCCGTTGCCAAAACAAAATCCTCTGCATTTTGTTGCTGCAACATCAACCACATAGCATGCACATAATCACCTGCAAAGCCCCAGTCTCGCCTCGCATCCAAATTACCTAAATGCAGTTTTTTTGATAATCCAAGTTTAATTCGGGCTGCCTCGTGAGTTATCTTTCTTGTAACGAAACCCAAGCCCCGACGAGGACTTTCGTGATTGAAAAGAATGGCTGAACAGGCAAACAACTGATAGTGTTGGCGATAAATCCGCACCATCGAATCAGCATAAGATTTTGCAGCACCGTAGGGACTACGGGGATTAGAAAATGTAGATTCTGTTTGTGGACTTTCAACAGCGGCACCAAAGACCTCGCTACTAGATGCCTGGCAAAATCTAATTTTGCAATCGACTTCCCGAATCGCTTCAAGAATTCGTGTTACAGCTAAACCATTTACTTCAGCCAGACCAACAGGATCAACGAACATGCCCGCACCAGACGAACAAGCTGCTAAGTTGTAGATTTCAGCTGGACGATATTCATCGAGTATTGAAGCGATGTTTCGTTGATCAAACATATCAAAATAAATAAATTCGACTTTGTCTTGCAGCGGATCCATAGAAAGATTTAATGTATGAATCTTCTCTCGAAAGGTGCCAATGACATGATAACCTTTATCAAGAAGTAGTTTGGCAAGATAAAAGCCATCTTGTCCGGTTATACCAGTTACAAGTGCAGTCCTCATTTTTTACTCCCAGGCGATAGATCTATTGGCTGCATGCAAAATGAATAGTTTAAATAGAATAAATATTTGACAAATTCATTCCATGCGAAAAAAATCAAATAAATTGTTTCTTTGAAAATTGCAAATGATTTAAGCATATAAATATTGTATTACAATAAAATATAAAAATTTTATTTAAAATTAAAACAGTCGAATCGTATTTTAAATTTAAAATGCTTTTTTGCGAAATTATATTGACCTATCATGACTCGAATTCATCACTCATGAAAATAGTTCGTTGAATAACCATGACTCTTGACCAGTTCATCTCTTTTGGCAATTTTAAGATCTTCTCTTACCATTTCAATGACCAGTTCAGAAAAGCTGGTTTTCGGCTTCCAACCTAATTTACCCAAGGCCTTTGTAGAATCACCTAACAATGTTTCTACTTCAGTAGGGCGGAAATAACGGGAATCCACTGAAATAATGCAATTGCCATTTTTATCAAAACCCTTTTCATCAATCCCATTACCATCCCAACGAATCTGCATATCCAGCTCAATTGCAGCTGTGTTAACAAAATCACGAACACTATATTGAGTACCAGTTGCAATCACAAAGTCCTCAGGCTTCTGCTGCTGCAACATCAACCACTGTGCTTCGACATAATCGCGCGCATGACCCCAGTCACGTTTTGAATCCAAATTACCAAGATATAAATGCTTTTGAAGGCCAAGCTTAATTCTAGCCAATGCCCGTGTAATTTTTCTTGTGACAAAATTTTCACCACGTATAGGTGACTCATGATTAAACAATATACCATTGCATGCATAGATATCGTAAGCTTCACGATAATTAACAGTGATCCAATATGCATACAACTTCGCAACCGCATAAGGCGAGCGAGGATAAAAGGGTGTGGATTCAGTTTGAGGCATTTCCTGAACTAGCCCATACAACTCTGAAGTTGACGCTTGATAGAAGCGTGTTTTTTTCTGAAGACCAAGAATACGTAATGCTTCCAATATTCTTAGAGTACCCAAAGCATCAGCGTTTGCAGTGTATTCAGGCTGCTCGAACGACACTGCTACGTGACTTTGTGCAGCCAAATTATAAATTTCATCTGGTTGAACTTGCTGAATAATTCTGATCAAATTACTTGAATCAGTGAGATCGCCATGATGCAAAAAGAAACGCACATTATCTTCATGAGGGTCTCGATATAGATGATCTATACGAGCTGTATTGAATGAGGAAGCACGTCGTTTGAGTCCGTGGACTATATAATTTTTGTTAAGAAGGAATTCAGCCAAATATGCACCATCTTGGCCCGTAACACCAGTTATTAAAGCAATTTTTTCCATTTTATTTCCTTTTAAATTGAATATCAACAAACCCTTAAAAGGGAAAATATTGCAAAGCTGAAATTTAATATTACCAAAACTTTAAAAAGTTAATCTGGGCATAATTTTTTGAATTTAAAATAAATTGAATCGTTGAAGAATTTATTTTAATGCCTTATGCAATCCCAATAAGAATCAAAACACACAATACTAACTATCAATCAGTTTATTTTTTCTCTTTCCAATAACTTTCTGTTCTATTCACAACAAAATCAGAAGCATATGATTTACCTGCAGTCTTGCGACCTCCCTTCATATGATCCATATAGCGACCCAAAGGACCATTAATGAATGGATGAGAAGAATTTGGCACATCTTTATTTATATCCCAAAATTTAAGTGCACCATTTTTTGAATATTTTTTCACTAAATAATCAAATACATGGCAATCAGTCCAACCAGGCAATTGATAAATTAAATCTTTACGGTAAATCTCAGCATGTTCAAATATAAAGCTTCGAACAAAGGGGTTTCGCTGTCTATACAATACAAAACTGCATTCAGAATACATGTTTGTCCTAGGCATAAATGCGATATCAAATTCTTTTGGAAAAATTTGATTTAGAAAATCATTCGGAACATCGTCAAATGTAACAATATCAGAATCTATATAAATAAGGATTTCTGAATCACAAATATTTGCAGCAGACTCAACTGCAAACACTTTATGAGACCATTTAACGCTATCGAAAATATAATTGTACTTATCAGCAAAACGACCGTTAGCTCCAGGATTAAATCTATGCCTAGCCTTAAATTCTTTGAGTCCATTTGCAGAATTTTCCAAATCAGTCGTAAAAATTCTTTTAGATATTTTTTCGACTTCGCAATTTTCTGAAAGTGCTAGAAAATCATAATTTTTCGGCCAATGGCGATCAAAACTTTCAATCAATTTGTGCGCGACTTCATCATAAGCTGGTTTTATAAAAGTCGTTACAAAGGCTGCACTTTCATTATTATAAAAATCATTTCCTTTAAATATTTCCATAAAATAATTTTCGTAAGTATTAGTTGTAACATCTAGAAACTCCAATCCTTCAGTATTAAGAAGAATATCACTCAGCTCATCTCCTGTTTTTTTATATTTAGCAACAAAAAGTTTTTGATGTACATCTGGAGATTCTTCTATTAATTTAATATCATCAATAAAACGATCTGGCAAAACAAAGAATATATTTGTACCTGAACTATCGAGTCCCAATGC
Organism: Limnohabitans sp.; assembly: GCF_044373035.1. Lineage (GTDB taxonomy): Bacteria > Pseudomonadota > Gammaproteobacteria > Burkholderiales > Burkholderiaceae_C > Limnohabitans_A. The sequence continues at coordinate 6,685 of NZ_JBILQU010000013.1, forward strand.
CTGATAACCATAGCGAATCCATAGTTCCCTCCATGCTGAAGGCGATGCTCCAAAATACAAGCCATAATTAGGTTGCAATTGATATCTCGAGAAATTCTCTTGATACTTTACGATGATTGGATTTTTCCCAAGAAATGAATTTACTTCCAAACAAGCAATTGAAGGACGAAAACCAGCGCGCAACAATGCATCTGCAATATAATAATCATTACCATCTATATCAAGAGAAAATATATCTGGATTACTCCCTTCCATTGATAATATTTCATAAAAATTATCTATGGTCACCTTCATACTTTTTAATTTAATTCTTCCCTCCAGAGCTTTCTCTAAAATGATTTTATCATATCCAATCAATTTACTCCATTCAATATCTATTCCTGTTCCACTCATCCCGATGTTAATTAGATTTCTTGAATTATTTTCCAACCCATCGGAACATCCAATTTCTATGAAATTATTATTATTATTCTTAAGCATTTTAAATAAGTACATAAAAATGCCATCCTCTCCATTTTGAGAGTGAATTTTTTTCTCTTGAGACACAATACTTAACGCCATGGTAATTATCCTTGAATTTATTTTTTGATTGTTTATTGTATTTTTTTATACATTTGCTACCAATTTATTAGATAGATTTTTTGCCTCATCTTTCTTCCATCTGTTAAATCCATAATCATGTAATAACTGAAGATCTAATTTCTCACTTGCAAGGACTTCATCAAGCAAGCGAACCAAATTTCCCAATAAATCTTTACCACCACCGACGCCCTGCAAAGCCGATTTGTAGACTGATTTGTATCCACCATAGACGCCCTTGATGTTGGCACTGACCTCATCATCCAGCAAGACCTTTTGTTCAGTGGCAACAACCGCCGACTGGGCCATCATTTCGACAACGGTCTTGACTTGCCAGCTGCCATCAACCAACAAACGATTGATCTGTTCGATCTGACGAATCACTGTTTTCTTGGGTTTTTTCTTGATGCCGTCGATCAACTTGACACCCTTGTTCAGTTCACTTTCCAGTTGTTCTATCTCGCTGTTCAATCCACGCAAGCGGTCTGCCAGTTGAGCCAAGTAAATAAAATCAGGCGTCCATGGACGTGCGGGGTCTGGTTGCGTCTCACCCAGGTGGCTGGCCTGGATTTCTTGGCAAACGCTTTCGAAGGGCACATGTGCAGCGCCCTCGATGCGCGCACCGCCCTCGGTGGCGTTGACGATCAATCGATCTGGCATCAGGGCAATGCGCTGTTCAAACCAGGTTTTGTAATACAACAACTGCCGCTCCGTGCGCACGGGTTTGCCGTCGTAACCTTCAATTTCAAACCCTTTGGCGTGCCGAGCTTGAAGTTGCTCGCGGCTGTACTGGCTGACATAGCCGTCCGCGTGGTCCTTGCCGTCGGTCCAAGCCAAATCTTGGCCAATCAATATGATCGGATTTGCGCCCATGTGTTGAGCCAGACTAAAGGCGGTAGTCGTCACAGAACCCCCTGTCAACAAATATGAAGGTGCCGCGCCCAGGTCAGTCAGAAGCCTAAAAACGTCTTTGTGGCAGCTTGTCACCAGGTATTTATGGTTGCTGGACCAAGCCACATCGGGGCAACAGCCGACCTCGATGACAAAAGTTGTCGCAGGATCGAGTTCGTTGTGCTTCCAATAAGGGCGCTTTTTGGGGTCAATGGACACCACAAACTGTGGCACCACGCCGTGCTTTTTGAGGATCGGTACGGCAGGATCGGCTGCAATGATGACAAAAAGGTCTTTGTATTTTTCAAGCAACGGCAACTGCTTGTTCAGTGAAGGGCCAGTGGCCACGATCAAGACAGGTTTGTTTTTGTACAGGTCCTTGTATTCCGTCAGCGAATTCAAAGGATTGGCAAATACGGAGTTCACAAGCGCATTGGCCAGGAACAGATGAGAGGAACTGACACGGGTCATGCGGCCGACCGCTTTTTGATTCAGAAAGGTGGTTAACTCGCGGTACACGTGTCTTAAATGATCTACCGCTTGCGGCTCCAGGCTGGGGCCCAGCACCGGCTTCCAGCTGACAAAATTTTCAGTGTCAATCAATTGACTGACCAATTGAGCCTGGACCTTGGGTGTATCCATGGTCACGGTATAGAGCCGCTCATCTGCAATGACTGCTTCTACTGCTCGGGTGTTGTGCAATGCCTGAAAGTCTGGTTGATCATGGCAAAGCAGATTGATGACCCTTGAGCAAGAACTTGCCGCGTGCAGAATTTTTTGCAAATGGTCCATGCGCAAACAGTTGTTCACGAGCCAAATGGTGCGTTTTTTGGTTTTGTCGACCTGCTTCAACAAATGTGTCAACGCCATGTCTTCTTCGATCCCGGGCCCAAGGTCGGGTGGGGCGTGAAATGCCGCAGATCCCATCAACAAAGGTCGGAGTGACTCACCTTCCAGAATATGACCCCCGCAAGGCTCCTGAAAGCCGTTGGGCAGGAAAGCTGCCTCAACCGCCGGTGATTGCGCCTGATGGGTATACATGTAAAGACTCCTGTGGTGTGTCGGTGCAAAGGCAAAGCTTCGCCGTTTGCGTGTCAGTAAGCAAGAGCTATACCAGGATTGAAGCTTTGTTCTGATGTGAAAACTGTCAATACATTGCCACCAGACTGCACAAAAACACAAGCACACCTGGCACGCACTTTGCTTGATGACCTCACCCACCGTCATGCGGCAAATTTCAGCCGGTCGGCCAAGGGCCCGAGTGAATCGGGCGTTTCAAGAAATCTTTCCATAAAGGAATCCGAATGGCAAATACGGCTCAACACCTTGATGCGCAACAGCGCCAGCCCGATCTGGCAATGCTTCCCACCGAGCGCACCTTGGACCCGGAAACCATCTTGGACATGGTTTCCGCTTTGGTTGCTCAAGGACAACTTGCGTTGGCAACCGAGATGACCGACCTGGCCAGAATCATCCACCCAAACAATGAGCCCGTTTTAGCAACAAGTGCTCTGGTCGCAGAGGTTTCGCAAGACTGGTTCAAAGCCCGTGCGTTGCTCACGCGTCTGCGTCATTTGCAAGGTACGTCCATCACGGCGGAAACATACCGGCACGAAATACGGGTTTTACGGTGCTTGGGATCGGTCATTCCAGCAATGAATCTGGCCCAGGTTGCCTTGGAAAAATTTCCATCCGACACCATCTTGCTGCAAGAGTACGAAGAATTGCTGTCCCTATTCAACACCGAGCTCGGCGCTCTTGGTTGAATCCTCACAACCCCGCATTTCCAAACTTTCCGGAGAAAATATGTCACTCGCTCTGAAACAACAAGCACCTGAATTGATGACCCCTTTGTCGGCCCCCCCAGAGTTGACCGTTGGTGAAATTCATCGTCTGTCACCCGCGCAAATTCGTGAAACCGTATCGAGCATGGTCGCGCAAGGAAAGATGCCTTTGGCCATCGCCATTTGTGAAGCGGCTTTGGCTTTGAACCCAACCAGCGAGGATTTGCTCGTCATCAGCTGCCTGCTGGCAGAAGTTTTGCAAGACTGGACACGTGCCGAAGAATTGCTGATTCAACTGGTCGAAGCACAAAGCCCGAACACCACAGCGCAAACTTGGTTGCACTTGGCCCGCGTTGCACGTTGCCAGAACAAGCTGGACGATGCTTGGGTCGTTCTGGATTTTGCGGCCTCCAGGTTTCCTGAAGATCAGATGATTCGGGAAGAGCTGGACTCGGTCAATGCGCTCATTCAGCCTGCAGTTCAAACGCATATGCATTGAGCAGGGGATCAGGCACAGGCCAGCTGTAAATGCATCTGAAAAGCAAAACCTGTGACCATACTCAACACGAATATGTCCTCGCTGGTTGCGCATACCGCCCAGCGTAGCGCGAGCCGATTGCACGCCCAATCAATGATCCGTCTGTCAACAGGCATAAGGATCAATTCAGCCCAAGACGATGCGGCGGGTTTGGCCATCGGTGCTCGTATGACGACGACCATTAATGCTTGTGGTCGATTGATCCAGGACATTTCCAACGGCGTCAGTTTGGCACAGGTGGCCGCTGGCGGATTACAAAGTATTTCAGGCCTTTTGCAGCGCATGCGGGAACTGGCAGTTCAAGCTGCTTCAGGCACATTGGCTGGATCGGATCGCGTAGCGCTAGACCAAGAGTTCCAGGCACTGAATGGCGAGATTGATCGCATCAGCAAACACACTCAGATTTTTGAGCGTACGCCATTGGCGCCACTCAAACCAACGCCGAAGTCGCCCCAGTGCCCATCGGCAACACCTCCCCCATCAACTCGGTCTTGACATCATCCAACCGGAACTTCAGTTCGGGATTGGCATCACTCGGCTATATCCCGAAGGGATTCAGCCATGTCACCATTAACCTGGATTCATTTGGTGCAGACGATGACCTCCAGATTTTCACAAGCGATGGCAAGCATTTGCTCGGAACCCCCATTCTCACGAATACAGACCCGGTTTGGTCGGCCAAGGGCATCACATCAGCTTCAGCAGCCAATAGCCAAATCATGAATGCAGGCAATGCTTTTGCCGCCGGAGCCAGCTACGACGGCAGTTTCTTGCCACCTGCCAATGGTTACGACACCAACGCGCTGCCCATCGTCAACCAGTACAACGGGATGGCGCTCGCTTACAGCGGAGATGGCCATTCGAGCAGCCGATATCTTGAAAAAATCACAATCGACACAGTCACCGAAAATTTGGTCGTCATGGTCATTGGCAATGGCTCTTTCAGCGCCAATGGAACTTGGACAGAGCCTCCCGTGGTGGTCCCGTCAAACGACCCGTTCAGTGAAGACACAGCGATTGTTCTGTCCTCGCCAATTGGGCAGGCGTCTCAAATCTTAACGATGACCGCTACCCCCTCAGACACGGTCACTTTAGGCACGGCAAACAGCCATATCCAAACGACCATCGCAGCCAACACAGCACTGAACGAACTCGATAGCGCGATCAACCTCGTCAATGAATATGCCGTGAAGTACGGCGCTTGGACATCACGTTTTTCCAGCGCAGGAGACAATTTACAAGAGATGGTGACCCAATCGTCTGCATCACGTTCACGCATCATGGATGCAGATTACGCGGTCGAGTCCGCACGCCTTGCGGCTCAAAAAATATTGCAAAAAGCCAGTCATGCCGTGATTGCACAAGCCAATGAATTGCCAAGGTCTGTGCTGAGCTTGCTTGAACAGAAATAAAAAAGAAAAAGCTGGCACAAGGTTTGCTGTGCTCATTGGAATCAATCTGAGACCCAAAAAGGTCGACGGTTTTTCGACAGCGACAACTTCCACCAGGAGCTTTACTCATGACCGTCATCAACACCAACATCAAATCTTTGGTATCGCAAACAGCTCTAAATGCCAACAGCAAATCTGTAGCCGCCGCCATGGAGCAGTTGTCCACAGGCAAAAGAATCAACAGTGCTGCTGACGATGCAGCCGGTTTGGCAATTTCTTCTCGCATGACTGCTCAAGTCCAAGGACTTGACCAAGCAGTGAGAAACGCCAATGATGGTATTTCTCTGCTCCAAACTGCTGAAGGTGCTCTGATTGAAGTCACAAACATGCTTCAACGGATGCGCGAGCTGGCTGTGCAAGCTGCCAACGACACTTACACAAACTCGGACCGTACCTCGCTCAACCTGGAGTACAGCCAGTTGATACAAGAGATCAATCGAGTCTCGCAAAATGCTCAGTGGAACGGAATGACCATTCTGAACAATACAACCGCTGGAGCAGGCGCCATCGGCACAGGTGGCACGGTGGCAGCTCCCGCTACCGCAGGCACGGAGCTGAGAAACGTCAAATTTCAAGTCGGTGCCAACTCAAATCAGACCATCAGTGCTCAATTCAAGGATTTTTCCATTCCCATGACGGCAGATGGAGTCGCTGACACAGCGGCCGCAGATGTGGCCACCAAAGTCTTCAGCGGAGACGCAAAACTTCATGACACCAGCATAACTTCAGCTGCCAATTCAAGCACCGCAATTGCCCGTATCGACGCGGCGATGAACCGCATCAACGATGAACGCGCGACATTTGGTGCTGTGATCAATCGGTTGAACTACGCTGGCGACAACTTGACAAATGTCTCACTCAACACAAGCGAATCTCGCAGCCGAATACTGGATGCCGATTACGCCAAAGCAAGCAGCGAATTGGCCAGAACGCAGATCATTCAACAAGCCGCCACGGCAGTATTGGCCCAAGCCAATATGGATCAACAGTCGGTATTGAAGCTGCTGCAAGCTTGACAGCAAAACCGACGTTGATTGTCCGTTACTTGGCAGATGCTGGCATTCTTCTGAGGCAGTTTGCTGGGACAAAAGACTCTTGATTACTTCACAAAACAACCCCTCTCAGCGCGGCCCCAATTGCTGGCAGTGCAGGCATTTCGCGGTCAGCCACGTCCCTGCTGCGCCTTATGCCTGCCGGTCCATGGGGTTTCAGTCGCGACTGCTGCCTGCGCTGGAGGTCTTGCGTGCGGATGGCCAGTTTTGCAAGCTTTTTCACGCCAAAGAAAAACCTCTCACCCTTTGAATTTTGGCCTGTGCGGGCCATACCCCTTCGACCTTGGTGCTGTCAATCTTCCGTCAAGCACAGTGTCAAATTTCAAAAAAGACAATTTGTCATATTGAACGTAATTTTTTATTTAAATTTATAACTTAAGTAATAATTTACAAACTGGCACAAGGTTTGCTTCATGAGTCTCATCTAAACATGAGACCAACACCGTGAAGTCACAAGCCCATTCCACCCCTTTGGCCCTTTGGCTGGACCCCGAAGCAGCCCTGAGCCCCGAGCACAGCCATGCATTGCAGGTCAGCGGCTGGGCTGTGATGCCCGTGAACACCCTGGACCACTTGCTGGCCCATGCGGCCGATGCGGCCATGGTGGTGTTGCACCTGACTTTGGACGTGACGCGGCTCAAAGCCGTGCAGCAACTCTTGCAAGACGCCAGCCTCAACCTGCCCATGGTCTGCCGCGTCGACCGCCACGAATTGGACCTGGCCGTTGAAGCCACCCAAGCAGGCGCTTTGACCGTACTGGCCGCACAAGATGTTCGCACCGCCTCTTGGCAGCGACTGCAAAACCAGCTCAACCCGACAGCCGCCCGCCAATCGCCACAACCCGTGCGCAATGTGGTGTTTGTCGACCCCGCCAGCCAGCACCTGCTGGCCTTGGCCAAAAAAGTCGCCCACGCCGATGTGACCGCTTTGCTGGTGGGCCCGACAGGCTCGGGCAAAGAGGTTTTGGCCCGGGTGCTGCACGAAGCTTCCGGCCGCGCACAAGGCCCGTTTGTGGCGCTCAATTGCGCAGCCATGCCGGAAAACCTGATCGAAGACATGCTGTTTGGTCACGAAAAAGGGGCTTTCACGGGGGCGCACCGCGAACAAAAAGGTTTGTTCGAGCAAGCCCAAGGCGGCACCTTGTTTCTGGACGAGATTGGCGAAATGCCCATGCACCTGCAAAGCAAGCTGCTGCGCGTGCTGCAAGAGCGCCAACTGACCCGTTTGGGTGGCCAAAGTGTGATCCAGCTGAATGTGCGCATCGTGGCGGCCACCAACAAGGATCTGAAAAAAGCCATCACCGATCGCGAGTTTCGCGAAGACCTGTACTACCGCATCGCCACGTTCCGCATGCGCTTGCTGCCCTTGGCCGAGCGTCCAGGCGACATCATTCCGCTGGCCATGCAGTGCCTGTTGCAACACGAGAAGAAACCTTGGCAACTGCACCCGCAAACCCAAATGCAGCTGCTGCAATACCCCTGGCCCGGCAATGTGCGCGAGCTGGAAAATGTGATGCGCCGCGCCATGGTGCTGTGCTCGGACCATGTGGTCACGCCAGCACACCTCATGTTTGACGACTGGTTAACCGCCAGCGCTGCGGCCTTGGAACCTGTGACTTTGCCTTCAGCACCTGATGGGGGGCTGCCAGAGTCAAATACGGCCTCGCACATGGAACAGTTCATGGCAGCAGCCAAGGACAACCTGGGCTTGGGCTTGCAAGAACAAGACACAGTTGAAAAACCCGAGAGCTTGCCCACCGATCTGCACAGTGCTGCGCGCATGAACGAGCATCAGGTGATCATGGCCACATTGGCCAGCACCCCCAGCAAATCCGAAGCGGCCAAGCGCCTGGGCATCAGCCCACGAACCTTGCGCTACAAGATGGCACAGCTGCGTGAGCATGGCTTGGCCATGGCCGCGGCCTGCTGAAGGAGTTATTCATGATTGACAAAGCGATTTCGCCCGCCAACATCCAGTCGATGCTGCAAACCTTGCGCAGCCACCAGTCGCAGGCAGCCGGTCTGCCGGGCACAGACCCACTCAAGGGGCTGACGCCCGATGTTGGCAAGACCAGCTTTGGTGACTTTGTCTCGGGTGCGCTCAGCCAGGTCAACCAAGTGCAGGTGCAGTCTACTGAAATGCGTGCCGCTTTTGACCGGGGAGAAAACGTGGCCCTGACCGATGTGGTGCTGGGCATGCAGAAATCCTCTTTGGCCTTCGAGGCGACTTTGCAGGTGCGCAACAAGGTGCTCAAAGCCTACGAAGACATTTTGAACATGCCGGTCTGAACGATTTAAAGAGAACACACCATGGCCACAGCGACCGCAACAATGAACAACGGCATGATGACCGTTCCCGATAATTCGGGGGCTGTCTCAGCACCCGCACCCGCGCCCAACGGCAGCATGGCACTGACCACCGCAGCCGGCAACCCAGGCGCTGACGCGCCCGGCACCGGTTTGAGCACTTGGCAAACCCTGGGCATGGCGGACAATTTCAACAAAATGATCAACCAGCCCTCGGTGCGCCGGGTCTTGCCTCTGATCGTCATGTTGGCCGTCATGGTCCTGTTTGGCTTGACGTATGCCTGGATGTCGACCACGCCTTACCGCCCCGTCATGCCTGGCCTGCAAGAAGCCGACCAACAAGCCGCTTTCGAATCGCTCAAAACATCAGACTTCAAACCCAAGATCGATCCAGCCACCGGCCAGCTGACCGTGCCCAGTGACCGTTTCCACGAAGCGCGTATTTTTCTGGCCGCGCAAGGTTTGCCCAAAGCGGGCGCCACGGGCCTGGATGGGCTGAAAGACCAGTCCTCCATGACCACCAGCCAGTTCATGGAGCAGGTCAAGGTGAACGCCGCCATGGAGCAAGAACTGGCACGCAGCATCATGCAAATTGGCAGTGTGCAAGGTGCCCGCGTGCACTTGGCCACGCCCAAACAAAGCGTGTTCGTGCGTGACCGCACGCCCCCTAAGGCTTCGGTGGTGCTGGCCCCCTACCCCGGCCGCGCTGTGTCTGCATCACAGGTTCAGGCCATCGTTCACTTGGTCTCGTCCAGCGTGCCTTACCTCACACCCGACCACGTCACGGTGGTCGACAACGTGGGCAAGCTGATGACCGAATCGGCCACCGAACAAAAATTGGGCCTGACTTCGGCTCAGGAGCAGCACAAGCAACAAATGGAAGAGGTCTTGCGCAACCGAATCATGCAGATCCTCACGCCCATGGTGGGCGAAGCCAATGTGCGCTCGCAGGTGAACCTGTCGCTGGACTTTACCCAGACCGAAAGCACCACCGAAGACTTTGACAACCGCGACAAAGGTCCCCGCACCCGCTCGGAAGTGCTGGCCGAAGACCGTGCCGCCGTGCGCGCTGCCGAGGGCATACCGGGCTCATTGGCCAACACGCCCCCTCCAACCCCCAACACCACCACCAACACCCAGGTGGACCCGACCAAGGGCCAGTCCGAATCGAACAGCACACTGAGCAGCCGATCCACACGCAATTTCGAGCTTGACCGAACCGTGCGTCACGTACGCGGCGCCAGCGGCGGCATCAGGAAAGTCAGCGTGGCCGTGATCGTGAACGAGCGCCCTGCCCCGCCGCCCGCCGATGGCGCAGCCGCAGAACCCAATGCGCCCAAGAGCGTGCCCTTTACCCCACAAGAACTTGAGCAAATGCAACAGGTGGTCCGTGGTGTGGTGGGTTTTGACCCAGCACGCGGCGACAACGTGTCGGTGGTGCCGGCCCGCTTTGAAGCGCCTGCACCCCTTGAGACCATCCCTTGGTACATCGAAAACAAGGTGCAATCGGGCCTGACCAGCGCCCTGATCGCCATCAGCTTCATCGTGTTCATGCTGATCGTGGTGCGCCCGATCATGCGCAACATCACGACGGCCAAGGCCATGGCCGAAGAGGAAAAAGCCAAAGCCGCGATGGCCGATGGCGAGCTGAGCGCCGAAGACATGCGCATGATCCAGATCGGCGAGTGCGAAAGCCTGGAAGAGATCAAGGCCAAGCTCAAGCCCAAGAAGTCGAGCATCAGCATCGACATGCTGGACACGGCCAACACCTACGACGACAAAGTGGCCCTCATCCGCATGCTGGTGGCCGAAGATTCAGGCCGTGTGGCCAACGTGCTCAAGGGCATGATCAAGGTTTCCTGAGAGACACAAGGACAGAACTATGGCCACGAAAAAAGACAACGACAAAGATGCCAAAGGCAAGGACGCCAAAGGCAAAGATGCCAAAGGAAAGGACGGCAAAGAAGTCAAGCAGGTTGAATCGGCTTTGGGCGATGCACCGATCGTGATGATCGAAGAGCTGCAGCAAGAGCTGGACGCCCTGACCGGCGCACAGCGGGCTGCGGTGCTGATGCTTTTATTGGGCGAGCAACAAGCGGCCGAAATCATCCGGTTTTTGAACCCCAAAGAGGTTCAGTCGCTGGGTGGCGCCATGGTGTCCGTGGCCGATTTGTCGCAAGAGGCGGTCAACGTTGTGCTCGACGAATTTGTGGCCACACTCAAAAAGCAGACCAGCTTGGGCTTGGGCACGGGCGACTATGTCGAGAAAGTCTTGAAGCGCGCTTTGGGTGACGACAAAGCGTCTTCGGTGCTCAGCCGCATCATGCCAGGCCAAGGCAGCAAAGGGCTTGAGATCCTCAAATGGATGGATGCCCGCTCCATTGCAGAAATGATCCGGGGTGAACACCCGCAGGTGGTGGCCATCATCTTGTCGGTACTGGAACACACTGTGGCCGCTGACGTGCTGAACTTCCTGCCCGCAGAAGCGCGCCCCGAAATCATTCAACGGATTGCCAGCCTGGACACGGTGCAGCCTTCGGCCATGGAAGAGTTAGAGCAAATCATGATGAAGCAGTTCGCGTCCAACTCTTCGTCCAAATCGTCCAGCTTTGGCGGCATCAAAGCCGCGGCTCAGATCATGAACTCGGTCAAGGTGGAACTCGAATCGGCCATCATGTCGGGCTTGTCGGTGATTGATGCTGATTTGATGCAAAAAATCCAGGACAACATGTTCACCTTTGAAAACTTGGTGGGTGTGGACAACCGGGGCATCCAGGCCATCATGCGCACGGCCGAGCCGGACTTGTTGATGGTGGCGCTCAAAGGTGCGCCAGACTACGTCAAGGACAAGTTCCTCGACAACATGTCCGCCCGTGCTCGCGTCATGTTTGTGGACGACATGGAAAGCAAAGGGCCATTGCGCATCACCGAAGTGGAAGAAGCACAAAAGAACGTCATGCGTCTGGCACGCAAGCTGTCCGATGCGGGCGAGCTGGTGTTGGCAGGAGGCGGCGATGGCTTTGTCTGACCTGAATGCCCAAGCTGCCCCTTGGAGCACCAATCCGTTGCTCAACGGCAAAAGTCAGACCCCCAGTTTTCTGCGCACGCAATGGGACGAAGCCAAAGCGCACGCCTTTGGCCCTTGGCGTGTGGCCGATCGCAGCGAGCCCACCGACGCCCTGACCTTGCCTTCACCTCTGAATGCAAGCGAGTTCGTCGACGACACTCAGACGCCGCAGCACGAGGCCACTGAAACTGCGGCCTTGACTGCGCCAGAGTCAGAAAACACCCAAGTCTCGGAATCGGCACTGGCTGCGATGTTGGACGAGGCCTTCCAGCGTGGCATCCAGGAAGGCCAAGCGAATTTACACGCCCAACTGGACGCCGAGCGCGACAAAGAGCGCGAACTCATCCGCCATTTGGGCATTGAGCTGCGCAGCATCAGCCAAGACCCCCAGCGCTTTTTCGAACCCCTCAAGCGCTTGTCCTTGCACCTGGCAGAACAACTGGTGCGCGCCGAGCTGCAAATTTCTGGACAAGCCATTCAGGGCCTGGTTCAGTCGTGCATTCAGCAACTGGACCACCCGGCGCAACCCGTCAAAGTCAGCCTGAACCCGCAAGACATGAAGCGCCTGCAAGCCATGGGCGAAGCCGTGACGGCCCACCTGGAGCTGGAGGCCGACCCCCAATTGCGCCCAGGCAGTGTGCGCGTTCGCGTGCAAGACAGCGTGGTGCAAGACCTGATCGAGCACCGCCTGGAGTCGTTGGCGCGTCGCTTGCTGCCCCAACCCGAGGCCTGGATGCAAACGTCCAGCCTGGTGCAAGACAAAGTCGACGCCATGCCCGAAAACACCCCCAAACGAGACTGGGACCGTCAAGTGATTGACGTACAGGACACCGACCTCAAATCCACAGGCGCTGACGCACCCGACGAGGACATGCCCGCATGAACTTTGAGCAAGAAGTCAACCAGCTGATCGGCGGGCTGCATGCCCCCGAGCCCCAGCGCAGCGGCACCTTGGTACGGTTGGTCGGCATGCGCTTGGAAACACGCGGCCTGATGGCGCCGTTGGGCGCATGCTGTGAAGTGATGGGGCAGATGGGCCACCGGGTCGAGGCCGAGGTGGTGGGCTTCAACGACGAAACGCTTTTTTTATTGCCGTTCACTGAGCCCCAAGGCATTGGCCCGGGTGCGCAGGTGCGCGTGCTCAGCCACACCTCGCAAGTGTGCCTGGGCCCCGATTTGCTGGGCCGCATCATCGATGGGCGCGGCCAGCCACTGGACGGCAAACCGCCACCCGAGTGCCGCGATGTGCTGAGCCTGCAAGGCCGTCCCATCAACCCCATGGAGCGTGGCCCCATCAAGGAAGTGCTGGACGTGGGTGTCAAAGCCATCAACGGCATGCTCACCATTGGCCGGGGCCAGCGCCTGGGGCTGGTGGCGGGCTCTGGCGTCGGCAAGAGCGTGCTGCTGGGCATGATGACCCGCTTCACCGAAGCCGACGTGGTGGTGATCGGCCTGATCGGCGAGCGCGGCCGTGAGGTGCAGGCTTTTATTGAAGAGTCTTTGGGCCCGGTGGGCTTGGCCAAGTCGGTGCTGGTGGCCGCGCCGGCCAACGAGTCGCCCGTGCTGCGCCTCAAAGCCACGCACCTGACGCATGTGATCGCCGAATACTTTCGCGATCAAGGCAAAAACGTCTTGATGCTGGTGGACAGCTTGACGCGTGTGGCCCATGCGCAGCGCGAGATTGGTCTGGCGGTTGGCGAGCCCCCCACCGCCAAAGGCTACCCACCCTCGGTGTTTGCGCTGCTGCCCAATTTGATCGAACGTGCCGGTGTCGGGCGACATGGCTTTGGCTCGATCACCGCCATCTACACCGTGCTGGCCGAGGGCGACGACGCCAACGACCCGATCGTGGACATTGCCCGCGCCTCGCTCGATGGCCAGGTGATGCTCTCGCGCAAGCTTGCCGATGCGGCGCATTACCCCGCCATTGACCTCACCGGTTCGGTCTCGCGGGTGATGCAAAACCTGCTCTCGCCCGAAGACCAAAAGCTGGCCAACCGGTTCAGGCGTTTGTGGACGCTGTACCAACAAAACCAGGACCTGATCCAGGTCGGCGCTTACGAGGCGGGCAGCAACCCGGACCTAGACCATGCCATTCGCCTGCGGACGGCGATGGAACATTTTTTACAACAAGACATGCACACCAGCCAGGACGCCGAGACCACGCGCCGCGAAGTCCAGGCTTTGATGTCCACCTGACACCCCCAAGGAGAAGACCATGCGAGAAGCCCGAAAATGTTGGCCCGTGCTGGTGCACAAAGCCCAAGATGCGGTGAACGATGCGCAAAACGACATCGTGCAGGCCCTGGCCCGGGTCGATCAGCTCCAAGCCAGCCACCAGCGCCTGTGCAAGCTGTATGACGAATACCGCCTGCAGGAGCAAACCAGCCAAGCGCCCGTGATGGGCATGCAAGCGAGCATGAACCACCGCCAATTCATGGCCCAACTGTTGAACCTGCAGCAGCGCGTGGTGCTTGACCTGAGCAAAGCCCAGGCCACGCTGACCCAGATGCGCCAAAAAAAGCTGCAAGCCGAAATCGAATTGCACAAGATGACGTCGCTGGCCGAGCAAGACGCGAAAGCGGTGGCACAAGACGCCAAACGCCATGAACAAAGACAAATGGACGAGCTGGGCGTGCGCCAGTTCATCCTGGGGATGGGGACCTGAGCAGAAACCTTTGAGCTGAAACCTTTGCGCTGATTCATTGCGCTATGTCAAGGCAATGACTTGGGCTTGTAACTATGCTGGCGCGGATGATGCGCTATGTGGGTCTGTTTTTTTGTGGCACGGTTTTGGGCGGACAGGCTTTGGCCGATCCATCTCAAAACGCTGCGCATGTGGCCCTGTGGCCGACCATCCCCTTTGTGCGCGGCCAAGATCTGTGTCAATACCAAGATGCCTATGGCCGCACCCGCGCTCAACAGGCCAGCGACATGGCCCGTTTGTTGGGCGACTTGATCCGCGCTGGTGCAGAGCCCAAACAAGCACCTGAATTGCTGCAAACCTTGGACAGCCTGATCGACCAAGGGCGGCAGCGGGCCACGGGCGGATTTGGCATGGACGTCTTGCTCGAAGGCAGTTTCAAGGCCGCGCTCGACCGGGTGTATGAAATGCACCATCCCCAAGTGCGCAAGGTCAGTTTCTTCAACCCCACGGCCCTGAGCGAGTTGGTGCGCGTGCTGCGCGCCCAGCAAAGACAGGGCAGCCTAGAAGCCAAACAGCTCCAGGGTTTGACCGGCATGGCCTGGGGCACTTATTCCTTCAGCCCGGGTTGCAAAGGCGATGTGCTGGTGACCCTGCACCTTCAAACCCAGCCCGGACACAGCTTCAATTACCAGGCCCGGGGCATGCCGGATTTGGTGATGGGACAAATCGCCTACCAAGTCTTCAGCCAGTTTCAAAAAACGCACTTTCCAAGCCAGGTCACTTACCTGGGAAAAACCTTGGAATTGTTGGGTGCGCCGGGCAATGTGCTGGGCACCACCAACTCGCCGCGCAAAGCCCAATTCGCCTGTGAATGCATACAAGCCAGATTGCCCACCGTGGGTGAGTACGTTTACCTGAGTGAATTGGGCGACTGGAACGGCGGCGTGAACAGCAGCAAAGGCTTGTGGGCCCTGTCCCAAGAACGGGTGATGGCCCCAGAAATGCCCAACCCGTCCATGGTGCGATCGATCAAGGAATTCCAGTCGCCCGACATCCGTTACTTCTGCGTGCGGCAGGCGATCGGGAAAAATATCGCCAGCCAGTGCACCCCCTGAGCTGGCCTTTCGCAAGGGTCTTCACTGAGGCCCAAGGGAGATTGAACGTGCCAAAATTGCCAACGATTCCACTCACCCGCACATCCGTCACAACGCCATGCCCTCGTTCCAACGCGCCGTCATCACAGGAGCCTGCGGGGGCTTGGGGCAAAGCTTGGCGCGGCAGTTGCTGGGCTCGGGTGCGCAGGTCGCGCTGGTCGGCCTGAACCACGATGCATTGAATGCCTTGCAGGCACTGGCCCCCGAGCGCTGCCGCATTTACACCCCCGACGTATCCAACGCCCAGGCCATGCAGGCCATGGCGACCGACTGCTTGCAGCACTGGGGCGCGCCCGATCTGGTGGTCGCCAATGCCGGTGTGGCCGGTGGGTTTGAAACCAGCGACCCGGCCGATCTGGCCGTGATGCGCCGCATGCTGGAGATCAACCTCTTGGGCGTGGCCACCACGTTTCAACCCTTCCTGCAGGCCATGCTGGACAGCCAGCGCCCCGGTGCGCTGGTGGGCGTGGCCAGCGTGGCGGGCTGGCGCGGCATGCCGGGCAATGGGGCTTACTGCGCCAGCAAAGCCGGGTTGATCGCTTATCTGCAAAGCCTGCGGGCCGAGTTGCGCCCCACACAGCTGACGGTGCACACCATCAGCCCGGGCTATTTGCGCACAGCGCTCACGGCGGGCAACACCTTTGCCATGCCCGGCCTGCTGGAGCCCGATGAAGCGGCCCGCGACTTGCTGCACGGTGTGGCGCAGGGCCGCGAACACATTGTTTTGCCGCGCCGCATCGGCTGGCTGTCGCAAGCCCTGTCGCTGTTGCCCGCCCGCTGGCACGACCGCATCTTGCTGGCCCAGCCCCGCAAACCACGCGCCCACCAAGCCGGGGCCACACCGATCCCCGGCCTTTCTGACACCCCTCGCCAACGCACGTCATGAGCATTGCCACACACCAACAATTCGCCTTGATTGGCGCAGGCCCCGCCGGTCTGGCCGGGGCACGGGCCCTGAGCAAACACGGCATCGCATTTCAGGGCTTTGAAGCCCACACCGACGTCGGCGGTTTGTGGAACATCGGCAATGAACGCTCGACCGTGTACGAGTCGGCCCACCTGATCTCCAGCAAACGCACCACCGAGTTCAAGGAATTCCCCATGCCAGGCGGCACGGCCGATTACCCCAGCCACCGCGAGCTGCTCGCTTACTTCCAAGCCTATGCCCAGCACTTTGACCTGAAGCGCCATTTCCGCTTTGGCGTGCGGGTCAAGCAGGTCGAACCCGTGAGCGATGCGCCCGACACGCTGTGGCGCGTGACCCTGGATGTCGGCAAGGGGCAACAGGAAACACACGAGTACAAAGGCGTGGTGATCGCCAACGGCATCTTGGCAGAACCCAACATGCCCAAATGGCCAGGCCAGTTCAGCGGGCAGGTGCTGCACACCTCGGCCTACAAAAAGGCCGAACACTTCAAAGGCCAGCGCGTGCTGATTGTGGGCGCGGGCAACTCGGGCTGCGACATCGCGGTGGACGCGGTGCACCACGCGCAAAGCGTGGACATCTCGGTGCGCCGGGGCTATTACTTCGTGCCCAAATATGTCTTTGGCCTGCCCGCCGACACCGTGGGGGGCAAAACCAAACTGCCGCGCTGGCTCAAACAAAAAGTCGACAGCACTCTGCTCAAGTGGTTCACCGGCGACCCGGTGCGCTTTGGGTTTCCGAAGCCCGACTACAAAATGTACGAGTCGCACCCCATCGTGAACTCGCTCATCCTGCACCACATTGGCCATGGCGACGTGAAGGTGCGGCCCGACGTGGATCGGCTCGATGGCCACACCGTGCACTTCAAAGACGGCAGCCAAGCCGACTACGACCTGGTCATGGCGGCCACCGGCTACAAACTGCACTACCCCTTCATCAACAACGCCCTGCTCAACTGGCAAGGCCTGTCGCCCCAGCTGTACCTGAACATTTTTGCGCCGCGCTTTGAGCGTCTGGCCGTGCTGGGCATGGTCGAGGCCGCTGGCCTGGGCTGGGAAGGCCGCGCCGAGCAGGCCGAAGTGATGGCGCTTTACTTCAAAGGCCTGGACGCGGGCCAGGACAAGGCGCTGGCGTTTTCCAAAGCGCGCCAAGGCCCCTCGCCCGACTTGTCGGGCGGGTACCGCTACCTGAAGGTCGAACGCATGGCCTGCTACGTCAACAAGGACGTTTACCGCGACACCATGCGCCAAACCGCGGCCGAACTGGCCTGAGCCCCATTCCCAACGAAAGCCCCCATGCTGCCTGTTGACGAGATCCGTCTGAACTTCAACCCCGCCTCGCTGGCCCTGCTCAACGGCGTGCTGGCTTTTTTGATGTTCGGCATCGCATTGGACACCCGGGCCGACGACTTTCGCCGCTTGCTGCGCATGCCCATGGCCTTTGCCGTGGGCATTGGGGCGCAGTTTCTGCTCTTGCCTGCCATCACCTATGGGCTGACCCTGGTGCTGCAGCCCTCGCCCAGCATCGCTTTGGGCATGATCCTGATCGCTTGCTGCCCGCCGGGCAATGTGAGCAACATCCTCACGCACCGGGCCAAGGGCAACGTGGCGCTGAGCGTGTCGATGACGGCTGTGTCCAATGCCATCGCGGTGGTGGCCATGCCGCTGAACTTTGCATTTTGGGGTGGCTTGCACCCCACGGGCTCCAAGTTGTTGACCAGCATCGCCTTGGACCCGGTGCAAATGTTTGCGCACATCCTGCTCATCATCGGCATACCTTTCGTGCTGGGCCTGCTGTGCATACGCTATGTGCCGGTCTGGACCGAGCGCTTCAAAAAGCCGCTGCGCATCATCAGCTTCATGGCCCTGATCGGTTTCATCGTCGCCGCCATTGCGGGCAACTGGCGCTACTTTCTGGACTATGTGGGTCTGGTGCTGGTGGCTGTCATCTTGCACGACACACTGGCCTTTGGCACGGGCTGGGCTGCGGCCAAAGCGGCCCGCTTGTCCGATTACGACAGCCGCGCCCTGTCGATCGAAGTCGGCATTCGCAACGCAGGTCTGGGCCTGGTGTTGATCTTCAGCTTCTTTGACGGCTTGGGCGGCATGGCCGTGGTGGCGGGTGTCTGGGGCTTTTGGGACATCATCGCCGGACTGCTGCTGGCGGGCTGGTGGGCACGCAGGCCGCTGGACGGCGCTGCCGCGCAGCGGCCCGGCACCGCCGAATGATCGGGCCATGCGCTCAGCGTGCGCGGCGGGTTTTGGTCACGGGCGCAGCGGGCTTTCTGGGCCAAGGGCTGATCAGCCAGCTGGGCCGGCAAGCTGACTGCGAGGCCGTGTTCGCGGTGGATGTGCGCGAAGTGCCTGCTGGGCAGCGCCTGCCTGGCATCACCTACCTCACCCAAGACGTGCGCGACTCGGCCCTGGCCAGCACCGTGGCGTCGCACCGCATCGACACCCTGGTGCACTTGGCGGCCATCGTCACACCCGGCAAAGACGCCAACCGCGCGTTTGAATACTCGGTCGATGTGCAAGGCACGCGCAACGTGTTGCAAGCGTGCGTGGCGCATGGCGTGCAGCACATCGTGGTCTCGTCCAGCGGCGCGGCCTATGGTTACCACGCCGACAACCCCGCATGGATCACCGAAGACATGCCGCTGCGCGGCAACGAAAGCTTTGCCTACAGCCACCACAAACGCCTGGTCGAAGAGATGCTGGCGCAATACCGCCAAACCCACCCCGAGCTGCAGCAAACCGTGCTGCGCATCGGCACCATCTTGGGCGAACGCGTCAACAACCAGATCACCGCGCTGTTTGAAAAACCTCGCCTGCTGGCCATCCAGGGCTCGGACAGCCCCTTCGTCTTCATCTGGGACGAAGACGTGACCGGGGCCATCGTGCACGCCCTGAGCGGCCAGGCCCCCAGTGGCTGTTTCAACCTGGCGGGTGACGGGGCTTTGACGATTTTTGACATTGCAGAGCGGTTGAACAAACGCCCGCGCGTGCTGCCCGCATGGTTCTTGAAAACCGCTTTGTTCATCGGCCACCGACTGGGCATCGGCCGCTATGGCCCGGAACAACTCGACTTTTTGCGCTACCGGCCTGTGCTGCTGAACACGGCACTCAAAATCCGGTTTGGCTACACACCGCAAAAAACCAGTGCGCAAGCTTTGGAGGCCTTGATCAGCGCACGCGAAACGCTGCGTCCGATCCGCAAACCCTTAAAGCCCGGGATTGGGCGCTGAATTCCATGATGCATTCAGACAAAGCTTGACCGAAGATACTGGCTTATCTTCACAACCAGAGACAAGCATGCACATCAACCGCCGCCAGATGCTGACCGCCACCACCGCACTGCTCAGTGCGCAGGTATGGGCGCAGTCCAGTCCTTTCCCCAACCGTCCGATTCGCATCGTGCCCTTTGGCACGGCGGGCGGACCCATCGACGCACTGGCCAGAGCCTACGGCGAAAAACTGCAACAACGTTGGGGGCAATCGATCATCGTTGACGCCAAGCCCGGTGCCAGCGGCATCATTGCGGCCGATTTTGTGGCCAAGTCCGCACCCGACGGCCACACAGTGATGATGACGCTGCCGCTGACCCATGTGAACAACGCCATTTTGCAAGCGAAGCTGCCCTACGACCCGGTCAAGGATTTCACCCCTTTGTCCATGTTGGCCACAGGCGGCCCCATGCTGGTGGCGCGGGCCAATGCACCGTTCAACAACCTCAACGAATTCGTAGAATTTGCCAAGAAAAAAGGCGCGATGTCTTTTGGCACCTGGGGCAACGGCTCCAGCGCCCACCTGTTTGGCGAGTTGCTCAAACGGCAAGCTGGCCTGAACCTGGTGCATGCGGCCTACAAATCCGAGGCCGCTGCGCACAACGACTTGTTCGGTGATTTGCTCGATTTCGCCTGGGCCAACCCGTCCACAGCCAAGGCGCAAAGCCAGGGTGGCCGAATGAAAGTCATCGGTATTGCAGGCACTCGCCGCGTCTCGACCATGCCTCAAGTGCCCACCTTCAAGGAGCAAGGCTTCCAAGGCTTTGATGTGGACAGCTGGATTGGCATGTACGCCCCGGCCGGTTTGAGCGCCGACATTCAAAACACCTGGGTCACAGCCCTGCGGGAAATCACCCAGATGCCCGACATTCAGGCCCGCCTGAGCGCCTTTGGTTTTGAGCCATTGGGCAACACGCCCGCGCAATTCATGGAGGTCTTCAAAGCCGATTACCCCCGGGTCTCCGAACTGATCAAAGCCGCAGGCGTGACCCCCAACTGAAGCCCCCACACCCCATGAGCAAGATCATCCCCTTGGTGCCTGCAGACACCGGCACGGCTTACGACCGCCCCACCCCCAGCCATTTGAAAAACATGACCGAAGTGGGGCCCGGCACCCCGATGGGCGAGTTGTTGAGGCGTTATTGGCACCCCATCGGCCTGTGCGGCGACGCCACAGCCACCCCCAAAAAAGTCCGCGTGCTGGGCGAAGACCTGATCTTGTTTCGCAACCTGTCGGGGCAGCCGGGCTTGCTTTACCCGCATTGCATGCACAGGGGCACATCCCTGTTTTACGGCAAAGTCGACGCAACCGGCATTCGCTGCTGCTACCACGGCTGGAAATTCGATGCCACCGGCCATTGCCTGGACCAGCCGTGTGAGCCCGATGGCGGTCGCTTCAAAGACAAAGTGCGCCAACCCTGGTATCCGCTGCAAGAGCACTACGGCCTGATTTGGGCCTACATGGGGCCACCCGACAAAAAGCCCGTGTTGCCCACCTATGAATGCCTTGACCAGCTGGACGAAGACGAGTTTTTAGAGGCCGACGACAGCAGCATTGGCGGTGGTGGCCCCCGAGTCATTCCCTGCAACTGGATGCAGCATTACGAAAACCTGGTTGACCCGTTTCACGTCGTCATCTTGCATTCGTCCTTCAGTGGCACCCAGTTCGTGGAAGAAATGGCCGTGATGCCCGAGGTCAACTGGGAAAACACCGCATCGGGTGTGCGGACCATTTCCATGCGCCATCTGCCAGATGGCCGGTCTTTCAAACGGATCAGCGAAGCGGGGCTGCCCACACTGCGCGTGATCCCCAGCCCCAAAGTTGGCCGCATGGGCCGGGTTGAGTCCATCGGCTGGATCCTGCCGATCGACGACCACAGTTTCCGGATTTTTGTGGTCGGGCGGGTGCGGGAACAAGGTGAGTTGTCACGCATGCGCACCCGCATGAACGGCAAGCTGTGGGAAGAGATGAGCGATGAGGAACACCAGATGTTTCCCAACGACGTGGAAGCCATGGTCAGCCAGGGCGTGATCGCTCACCATTCCGACGAGCATCTGGCCACCAGCGACCGAGGCATCGTGATGCTGCGCCGAATGCTGCTGCAACAGTTGGATGTCGTCGCTGCCGGCGGTGACCCAGCGGGTGTGCACTTCGATGCCCATGCGCCTGCTGTGCACTTCACGTCCGGCAATTTTCTGCTGGACTGATTCACAACAAAGGGCGCAACTCCCGCGCAGCTTGCAGCAGCAGTGGCAACCACTGGCGCTGCACCGCGGCGTCGCTCAATTGCTCGGCCGTGCCCACCACGTTCAGTGCCGCCAAGGTCTGGCCCTGCATGTTGCGCAGCGGCACGGCCAGCGCGTGAATGCCCAGTTCGTGGCCATCGCGGGCCAGGCAGTGGTCAGACTGCCGAACCTGCGCGATCAGGGCCTTGAACTGGGTCGCGTTCACCTCGGTTTGCGGCGTGATGCGGGCCAGCTCGCGCCCTTTGAGCCAGGCGGCGAAATCGGCCTTGGGCAGGGTGGCCAACAAAACCCGCCCAGTGGAGGTGGCGTGAGCGGGCAAACGTGCGCCCAAATGCAGGCCATAGGCCAGGTGCCGCACCGGCTCGGCGGCGCCTGCGCTGCGGGCCACGATGACACATTCATCACCATCGCGCACCACCGCGCTGAAGGCCGCCTGTGTTTGCGCGGCCAATCGGTTGAGCGTAGGCTGCAGGGTGCGTGGCAAGCGCGAAGTGGCCATGTAGCTGCCCGCAAAGCGAAGCACACGCGCCGACAACCAATAGTGGCTGCCGTCGGTTTCCAAATATCCCAGCTCGGCCAGCGTGAGCAAATGCCGCCGCGCCGCCGCCCGCGTGATGCCCGTGCGCTGCGCGGCCAGCGTGGCGTTCAGGCGCTGGCGCTCGGTGTCAAAAGCCTCCAGCACGGCCAGGCCTTTGGCCAGGCCTTCGATGTAATCTGCTTTGGCGATGGTCATGGGATGCCTCAAAAACACAAGTCGGACCTGAAGACGCCGACCTGGGAAATCATTTTGACGTCCGTCATTTTGCGCGATCATCGCACAAAATAACTTTTAATCGCACAAACTTCGTCACCACCATTCTCGAAAAATAGCCCCACCTCTTAAGCTTGCCTGCATTGGATTGAACAATTTCAGGAGACACCCCCATGAGCACCACCCGCACCCAAGTGGCCATCGTTGGCGCAGGCCCTTCAGGTTTGTTGCTGGGCCAATTGCTGTTCAAGGCGGGCATCGACGCCGTCATCGTGGAGCGGCAAAGCGGCGACTACGTGCTTTCGCGCATCAGAGCGGGCGTGCTGGAGCAAGTGAGCATGGATCTGCTGGATGAGGCCGGTGTGGGCCAGCGCATGCACAAGGAGGGCCTGGTCCACGGCGGTTTTGATTTGTTGTTCAAGGGGGCACGTCACCGCATCAACATGAACCAACTCACCGGCGGTAAAAACGTCATGGTGTATGGCCAAACCGAAGTCACGCGCGACCTGATGGACGCACGCCAAGCCGCGGGCCTGCCCACGGTGTACGAGGCCGAGAACGTGCAGGTGCACGACTTTGACAGCCAAAAGCCCCGGGTGACTTACGAAAAAAATGGCCAACTGCACACCATCGAATGCGATTTCATCGCCGGTTGCGACGGCTTTCACGGCGTGTGCCGCACCAGCGCGCCCAAAGACAAAATCCGCGAATACGAAAAGGTCTACCCCTTCGGCTGGCTGGGTGTGTTGTCAGACACCCCCCCCGTGCACCACGAACTGATCTACGCCAACAGCACGCGCGGCTTTGCGTTGTGCTCGCAGCGCAGCGCCACGCGCAGCCGCTACTACCTGCAGGTGCCCTTGACCGACAAAGTTGAACAATGGTCTGACGAAGCCTTTTGGGAAGAACTTCGCCAACGCCTGGACCCCGAAGCCCGCGAGCATTTGGTCACCGGCCCCAGCATCGAAAAAAGCATCGCACCGCTGCGCAGCTTTGTGACCGAGCCCATGCGCTTTGGCCGCATGTTTCTGGCGGGTGACGCCGCTCACATCGTGCCGCCCACAGGCGCCAAGGGCCTGAACCTGGCGGCCACCGATGTGAAGTACCTGTCCACCGCGCTCATTGAGTACTACCGAGAGAACACGGAGGCAGGCATCGACAGCTACTCCGAGCGCTGCCTGCGCCGCATCTGGCGGGCTGAGCGTTTCAGCTGGTGGTTCACCAGCCTGATGCACCATTTCCCCGAAAACGGCGACATCGGCCAGAAGTTCCAAGACGCCGAACTGGACTACCTGGTCCACAGCGAAGCGGGCTCACGCACCATGGCCGAAAACTATGTGGGCTTGCCGCTGAATTTTGGCGAGTGAGCCGCCTGGGCTCAGACACCGGCGCGGCTCGCCTTCCACGCCCCGAACATGGCGATCAGGCCCGGCACAATGATCAAGGCCCAGATGATCTTGCTCAGGTGCTGCTGCACGATTGGCAGGTTGCCAAACAGATAACCCACCGACAGCAGGCCCACCACCCAAATCACCGCGCCCACCACATTGAAGAGGGTGAATTTGCTGCGCGTCATCTCGGCCACGCCCGCCACAAAGGGCACAAAGGTGCGCACAAACGGCATGAAGCGCGCCAAGATGATGGTGATGCCGCCGTATTTCTCGTAAAACGCGTGGGCTTGGTCAAAGCCCCGGCGGCTGAAAAACCGCGATTCTTCCCACTGGAACACCCGGGGCCCGAAGTAGCGCCCGATGGTGTAATTGGTCTGGTCTCCCAAAATGGCCGCCACGAGCAGCAGGCCCATGACCAAGGGCAAGCTCATCAAGCCTGCACCGCACATGGCCCCCACGATGAAAAGCAGCGAGTCGCCCGGCAAGAACGGCATGACCACCACACCGGTTTCCACAAAGATGATGAGGAACAGGAGGGCATAGACCCAAGCCCCATATTGAGCGACAAAGGTCTCCAAATATCGGTCGACGTGGAGAATGAAATCAACAAGTTGCAAAAGAATGTCCATGTGCCGATTATCCCCGTCCAAGCCCTAAAATCAGTCAGTGAGCTCACAACAAACCCCGGCTTCCGCGCGCCGCCCCATCCGCGAACTCCCCGATGAACTGATCAGCCAGATCGCCGCAGGCGAGGTGGTCGAGCGCCCTGCCTCGGTGGTGCGCGAGTTGGTGGACAACGCCATGGACGCCGGGGCGCAAAGCATCACGCTGCGCCTGATGGGTGGTGGCACGCGGCTGATTTCGGTGGAAGACGACGGCGGCGGCATCGCCCCGGACGAGCTGGCCACCGCCCTGAAACGCCACGCCACCAGCAAGATCGGTAACCTGGACGACCTCGAATCGGTCATGACCCTGGGCTTTCGGGGCGAAGCCTTAGCAGCCATCAATTCGGTGTCCGAGTTCACGCTGCTCTCGCGCATGGACGGCCAGCCCACCGCCTTTGCACTGGACGGCCGCACGGGCGAGATCCGCCCAGCCGCTCGCGCTGTGGGCACCACGGTGGAGGTGAAGGAGTTGTTTTTTTCGACCCCGGCGCGCCGCAAATTTTTGAAAAGCGACAGCACCGAGCTGGCGCATTGCATTGAAGCGGTGCGCCGCCACGCCCTGGCCCGCCCAGATGTGGGCTTTGCCATCTGGCACGAGGGCAAGCTGGTGGAGCAGTGGCGGGTGCACCCTGGCGCGGCAGGCCTGGCGCAGCGCCTGGCCGATGTGCTGGGCGAAGAGTTTGTGGCCCAGTCCATCCCCATTGAATACCACGCCGGGCCGCTCAAAGTGATGGGCCGCGCCGGTTTGCCCGACGCCGCGCGCTCACGCCCCGACCACCAGTTTGCTTATGTGAACGGCCGTTTTGTGCGCGACAAAGTGGTCATGCACGGTGCCCGCAGCGCCTACGAAGACGTGCTGCACGGCCACAAACAACCGGCTTACGCGCTGTTCATGCAAATCGACCCCACCCTGGTGGACGTGAACGTGCACCCGACCAAGATTGAGGTGCGCTTTCGCGACAGCCGCGCGGTGCACCAGGCCGTGCGGCATGCGCTTGAAAACGCGCTGGCCGCACCGCGCTCGCATAACCTGAGCGATGCGCCTGCCCTACCTGCCAGCGACTTCGACCTGAAGGCCCCCGCCGCCAAAGCCCTGCCCGAATCGGCCGCCTGGCAGCAAGGCGGCATGGCTTTCGAGCGCCCTGGCCCTTCGACTTTTTCGGGCCCCGGCTACAAACCGGCGGACTTTGTGCGCCCCCGTGTGGATGGCGAACAAGCCATGTCCGACCTGAAGGCGCTGTGGAACCCACCTGAGCGCAGCGAGGACCCGAGCGATCAAAGGCGCAACGAAGACCTGAGCGTTCAAGAACGCAACGCGCCCAATTGGCTTCAGGCGGCCCCCAAAGAAACAGCGCCCGGCACGGCGGGTGCAATGCCCCGCCCCACAAGCCCCTTGGCCGCCCCCGCCCCCCTGCCCGATGGCGACTGGCCGCTGGGCCGCGCCATCGCGCAACTGCAAGGCGTCTACATCCTGGCCGAAAACAAGCAAGGCCTGGTGGTGGTGGACATGCACGCGGCGCACGAGCGCATCGTGTACGAACGCCTCAAAAACCAACTCAACACCACGGAAGCCTCGCGCATCACCAGCCAGCCTCTCTTGATCCCCGCCACCTTTGCTGCCACCCCCAACGAAGTGGCCACCGCCGAAGCCTGCGCCGAGGTACTGGACCAGTTGGGGCTGGAAATCTCACCCCTGTCGGCCAAAACCCTGGCCGTGCGCGCCGTGCCCACCAGCTTGGCGCAAGGCGACGCGGTGGAACTGGCGCGCAGCGTGTTGGCCGAGTTGGCCCAGCACGACGCCAGCACCGTGGTGCAACGCGCCCAAAATGAAATTTTGGCCACCATGGCCTGCCACGGCGCGGTGCGTGCCAACCGCCGCCTGACGCTCGATGAAATGAACGGCTTGCTGCGCCAGATGGAAGACACCGAACGCTCTGACCAATGCAACCACGGCCGCCCCACTTGGCGGCAGATGCCGATGCGCGATCTGGATGCGTTGTTCTTGCGGGGCCGCTAATGGAACGCCTCACTTTGAACGACCACAAAGCAATGGGCGAGTTCGGTGTGTGGACTGCCCGATTTGGCGAGCGAAGCGAGTATGAGGGCAGCCGCGCACTGGCCTCGCCCATTGCGCTTCACGAAGAAACCACCGCATAAGCAGCATGTCGCAAAAACTCATCGTCCTGCTCCTGGCCCTGCTGCTCGGCCTGCAACCCGTCACCACCGACCTGTATTTACCCGCCCTGCCCGCCATCACCGAAGGCTTTGGGGCCGGCATGGGCCAGGCCCAACTCACCCTCACCGCCTTGCTGCTCGCCTTTGGTCTCTCGCAACTGGTGTGGGGGCCCCTGTCGGACCGCTATGGCCGCAAACCCATCTTGCTGTGGGGCATGGCCGCTTACGTGCTCGCATCGGTTGCCTGTGCGTTCGCGCCCAACATGGCCTGGCTGGTGGTCGGCCGCGCCCTGCAAGGCGTAGCGATGGGCGCGGGCGTCATGGCCGCACGGGCCGTGGTTCGCGACCTCTATGCCCCAGCCCGAGGGGCCATCGTCATGTCGCAAGCCCTCACGGGCCTGGGCATCATCGCCTGCGTGTGTGCGCCCATTGGCGGCATCCTGACCGACGCTTTGGGCTGGCGCGTGGCCCTGCTGGCGTTGGCTGTGTTTGGGGCCATCACCTTTGGCCTGCTGCTGTGGCGCTTTGAGGAAACCCTGGCCCGACCCAACCCCCAGGCACTGCACCTGCGCAGCCTTTTGCGGGCCAACGGACAGATCTTGCAGCACCCCACTTTCCGCGCTTGGAGCGCACTGTCCACTGGCGCCTACATGGGCTTGTTCACCTTTTTGGCCTGTTCGGCCTTTGTCTTCACCCGCAGCATGGGTTACAGCAAAACCGCTTACGGGTTTTTCATGCTCAGCATGTCGTTGTCCTACATCTTGGGCACCTTCTGGTGCCGCTGGATGCTGCGCCGCACCAGCGTGCACCGCGCGGTGGCCGTGGCCGCCATCCTGACCCTGTCGGGCGGCATCAGCATGGCCGCGCTGGCCTATGCGGGCCAAGGCCAAGACTGGTATGGCGCGGCCAGCGTCATGGGGCCGATTTACCTGTTCATGCTGGGCCACGGTGTGCACCAGTCCTGCGGACAAAGCGGGGCCGTGGCGCCTTTCCCCGAGCGCGCAGGGACAGCCTCGGCGCTCAACGGATTTTTGATGATGTTGGGGGCTTTTTTCATGGGCAGCTGGCTGGGCACGCAAATGGAAGAGCCCGTCTTTGCCCTGGCCCACGGCCTGCTGTTGTGGAGCGTATTCGTGACCCTGGTGGCCTGGACGCTGGTGCAGCGCCACGGCCGCTCGGCCCCTCTGCCCGCCCGCTCCTGAGTCACCCCCATGAACACCCCTGCCAACACACCTGCGGATAAACCGGTCGATGCCATCGCCCTGGTCGGCCCCACCGCCAGCGGTAAAACCGCAGTGGCACTGGCCTTGACCCAAGCCCTGCAGCCCCAAGGCGGCGCAGAAATCATCAGCGTCGACTCGGCCCTGGTTTACCGGGGCATGGACATCGGCACCGCCAAACCCAGCCGCGAAGAACTGGCCGCCGTGCCACACCACCTGATCGACACACTGGACCCGCTGCACAGCTACAGCGCGGCCGAGTTCGCAAAAGACGCCACCCGACTGATCCGCGACATCCGTGCACGCGGCAAAACCCCGCTCTTGGTGGGCGGCACCATGCTGTATTTGAAGGCATTGCTGGAAGGCCTGAACGACATCCCTGCAGCAGACCCACAGGTGCGCGCCCAAATTCACCAACAAGCCGAGCAGTTGGGCTGGCCCGCCCTGCACGCGCAACTGGCCCAGGTGGACCCGCAGACGGCCGCGCGCCTGGCGCCAGGCGACAGCCAACGCATTGGCCGCGCCTTGGAAGTCTGGACTGCCACAGGCCAAAGCCTCACCTCGTTCCACCAAAGCACCAAGGCCAACGTCCCCGACTGGCACATCCCCGTCATCAGCCTGGAGCCGCTGGACCGCGCTTGGCTGCACCAGCGCATCGCTTTGCGCTTTGAACACATGATGGCTGCCGGCTTCATGGACGAAGTGCGGCAACTCAAGGCACGCGGCGACCTGCACCCTGACCTGCCCTCGATGCGCTGCGTGGGTTATCGCCAGGCCTGGGAAGGGCTGGACGCGGGCTGGACAGAAGCCGAGATCCTGGAGCGCAGCATCTTCGCGACCCGCCAACTGGCCAAGCGGCAAATCACCTGGCTGCGCAGCATGCCGCAGCGGCGGGTGGTGCAGGCCGATGCACCGGATGCACTGGCGCAAGTGCTGCGGCGCGTTGAGACAGCCCCGTCTTAATCATGGGCGTCTTTACGCCGACCGCTTTTGATTTTGGACTGAATCGATTTGCCTTCCAGCCGTCTTTGCACCGAGCCATATGTGGGTTTCGTCGCCTTGCGGTCTTTGGGGGGCTTGGCGTACAGGTCCAGCGTTTCATACAGCCGTGCCCAGGCGTCCACCCGGTTGGCCTCTTGTGTGCGGTGTCGCTGGGCCTTGAGGATGAACACGCCCTCCAAAGTCAGACGGCTGTCGCCCGACTGCAACCAGCGCTGTTTGACGTCGTCCGGCAAGGACGAGCCCGCCACGTCAAATCGCAG
This sequence comes from Limnohabitans sp., assembly GCF_044373035.1. GTDB lineage: Bacteria > Pseudomonadota > Gammaproteobacteria > Burkholderiales > Burkholderiaceae_C > Limnohabitans_A. The sequence continues at coordinate 36,073 of NZ_JBILQU010000013.1, forward strand.
CTGGATGGCGCTGGAGACCTTGTTGACGTTTTGCCCACCCGGGCCTTGCGCCCGGATGGCGCTCAGCTCGACCTCGGCGTCGTCGATGTGAAGGGCGTGCTTCATGGCACACGCACTCCGCCGGGCGCCTGTTGAAAGGCAAACGGGTTGAGGAATTGGCGACGCCAGAACAGCTGGCGATCCACTTCGCTCAAGCCCGCCTCATCGCAAGTGGCTTCCCATTCGCGCTCGATCACCGTCACCTGTTGGTTGACAATGGCAATGGCGTCTTCGCGCCCCAGCAAAAAAACTGGCGCGGCTGCGATGCAGCTGGCCACTTGGCTGGCGCGGTCAGCACCTTGGATCAACATGGCTTGTGAGGCTTGCTGGCCCGAACGCGATTGAGGGCAGATGTCATAGGCGGGCGTTAGCGTTAGTTGGCGACCGTCCCAAAAGGCCGCGTGGTTGCGAGCGTGGTCGTCGGTGTTGCCACATAAAACATTGAAGACGATGCGCGAAAACAGTTCGCGCAAAGTGGCTTTGGCATGGGTGAATCGGTGGCGAATGATCTCGGCCAGTTTTTCGTAGCTGGCATAAGCAGCCATCATTTCATCCAGCTCAAACAGCGTGAGCGCAGACACCATGGCACGGCGACGCCATTGCCCCTGGTGCCGAATTCGGTCAAAGCGCTCGATCAAAAGCACGTCTTTCCCCAGCGCTTGGCGCAGCTGTACCGGGGCCACGTTCAAGCCCACCTTGTGGGCCAATCGCATGGCGATGAACTCGGCCTTGACCACGCTGTAGAGGTCATTGCTGGCCGAAAATTTGGCGATGAATTTGCGCTCCCCATCAGCCATCAACACCTTTGGCCGAGCGCCACCTAGGGATGTGCCGTGCAGCAAGGCTTGGTCCAAACCGGGAGCCAGTGGCAGGCCTCGGTCGACTTTTTCTGCCGCAGTTTGCAAGGCTGCCAAAGAAGCCTCTTGGGCTTGCCGCGCCACATAGCGCAGCGGCGAGACCTGAAAATCCATGGCCCCCACCCTGTCCGAGCCAGATACGAGCAAATACGTCAACTCGTCCAACTCGAATCCGTCTGACCCTGGCCCTTTGACGCCCAACTGCTGGTTGGTCAACACACGGCGGCCCCAGGCATCGGGTGAGGCATCGCGGATGCAACTGGGCATGGTCAAGCCCGGCAGCAAGGGCAAGGGTCCGGCACGCAAAGGCAACTCGGGTGCATACAGTGCCATGGCATCTGGGCGGTCCAAGTAACTGCGGCCGTAATTGAAAACAAAGCGCGCCCCTTGCCGCGTCAACACACCGGCCACCACGGGCTCGCTGGCCTCGGGCAACCAGACCCAAACATAGGCCTCGGTGGACAAGGTGGGCTCAGAAGTCATCGTTCACCACCTGCTTGCCAGACCGGATGGCCTTGGGCATCAAGGCCATTTTTTCCTGTTGCCTGCCCAATTGCTGGGTCAGCAAACGGGCGTCCGACTCGAACAAAGGCACGCCACAGATCGTGGCCACTTCAAACACGGCTCCGATGGAGCAGCCCGGGTCACCACGCTCAATGCGTTGCAGCAAGCTGCGGGAGATACCTGCGCGCGCCGCTAAATCGGTGGTGGTGAGGTCCCTGCTCAGGCGCGCTTCGCGCACAAGTTGCCCCAACAGCGACAGGGCATCCAGGCTGTACTGCGAACAAGGGCGGGTGATGGGCTTGGCCATGGCGGGTGTCGTGAAGAACCGTTTTAGAGCGGTCTAAAAGCGCATTGTTTCAAGTGCGCCGCACAAAGTCAAATTTTATTTGATTCATAAATGAGTCACATAGCCTTTTATGTATCATCAATGAGCCAATACATGGCGCGAACCCAGATGGGGCATCAGTCCAGCGCTCGGCGCTCAGACCAATGATGCAGCGGCCTTTATTGCAGCGGCCCCTTGAGGTTTTCCGGCAAGGCCATGACCTCGATGCCTTCGTCAATCAGGGCCTCGGTTTCTTCGCGCGTGGCTTGGCCGCGGATGTTACGCACATCGCGCTCGCCGTAATGGATCTTGCGGGCTTCTTCGGCAAATTTCGTTCCCACATCTTCGGTGTTGGCCATGACGTGGCGCACCATGTTCATCATGGCCGACTGCATCTGCTGCAAGGCATCGGGCAGCATGTCAGGCAGGGCTGGTGCAGCAGGTGGGGCGTCGGCAGCGGAGGATTGCGAGCCACCCGCAGCGCTGCCCGCGCCCGCAGGCTCAGCGTCCTGGCCCAGCGCCACTTTGGGGGCTGTGCCGTGGCCCAGATTCAAGCGCGGTGCCGACAGCATTTTGGTGATCTCGCTGTCGTTGCACACGGGGCAGGTCACCAGGCCCCGTTCGCGCTGAGCGTCGTAGTCGTCTTGAGAGCCAAACCAGCCTTCAAAGCTGTGGCCCAAGCGGCATTGCAGGTCAAGGACTTTCATGGCGTCGATTCAGGCGACGGTTTGCCAATGCAAGGGCCACTGGCCCGATTGCACGTTTTGCAACCACAGTAAGCCCGTCAAAGTCTTGGCATCGGTCAAGCGGCCTTGCTGGCAAGCGGCCATCAGCTCGGCGGGGCTGGCAGTGAACACATCCAAGAATTCGTCTGTGTCCAGTCGGCGCTCTCCCAAGCTCAGCTCTTTGGCAAACCAGATCTCGATCACCTCGGTTGAATAGGCGATGACCGGGTGCAACACCCCGGCACGTGCCCACTGGTGCGCGGTGTAGCCGGTTTCTTCTTGCAGCTCACGTTGGGCGCACAACCAGGGGTCTTCGCCGGGGTCGAGCTTGCCAGCCGGAAACTCGGTCATGACCTGCCCCACAGGGTAACGAAATTGCCGCTCCATCACCAAGCGCAGACCGTCGGGCGTGTCGAGCATGGGAATCACCATGACGGCGCCGGGGTGCACCACGTATTCACGGGTTGACAGGTTCTGATTGGGCAAGCGCACAGTGTCGCGAAAAGCGTGCAGGAAACGCCCGCGCAAGAGCTCTTCTTGGAGGACCCGGTGCTCGATCAGGTGGTCGTCAGACATTCAAACCAGTGTGAGGGCAGTGCCGCGCTCAGTGTTTGCGGTGCAACAGGTAGCGGTAAACAAAACCCGGAAACGCCAGCGTGGTGAACATGGTGCCGGTCACCGCATAAAACTCCCAGCCCTGCGGCGCGATTTGCCCGGCATGGTTTTCCAGGGCCAGGCCCACACCACCCACCACAAAGTACAAAACCACCAGCTCCATCAAGCGCCAGAGCAAAGGCTTGGACAGGCGCTGAGGGCCCATCAGCAGGATGCGCTGGTTGAAAAACGGCACGTTGGCGGCAAGCATTGCCAGCAGGATCAACAAACCAATTTGGGTGGACGTGCTCATGGTGCAGTGTTCAAAGCATCAGACCGTGAGCATACGCACAATTGAATCGGCGCACAAAGCCATGAGTGCACCGGGGAAAATGCCCAACAACAAGACCAGCAGGCCATTGGTGGACAAGACCAGGCGCACGTCGAGGGTGGCCGAGACGGTGGTGGCGGTGACGGGTTCGTCAAAGTACATGACCTTGACCACGCGCAGGTAATAGAAAGCACCGATCAGCGACATGATGACCGCGAAGATGGCCAAGCCCATGTAGAAAGCCTGACCGGAGGCCACCAGCGACTGCAGCACCGACAGCTTGGCATAAAAGCCCACCATCGGCGGAATGCCCGCCATCGAGAACAAGCCAATCGCCATGACACCCGCGTACAAGGGGCTGCGCTGGTTCAGGCCTGCCAGGTCGGTGATCTCTTCGCTCTCAAAGCCCTGGCGGGCCAGCAACATGATCACGCCGAACGCGGCCAAGGTGGTCAACACATAAGAGACCATGTAGAACATGGCCGAGCTGTAGGCGTTGGCCGCCAAGGTGGTCTCGCCATTGATCACGCCCGCCACAAATCCCAGCAGCACAAAACCCATTTGCGAGATGGTCGAATAGGCCAGCATGCGTTTGAGGTTGGTCTGGGCGATGGCCGCCAAGTTACCAATGAGCAAGGAGCCAATGGCCAGCAGCGACAGCATTTGCTGCCAGTCAAACGCCAGCGGCAGCATGCCTTCCACCAGCAAGCGCACCAAAATGGCAAACGCGGCCAGCTTGGGCGCGCCACCGATCATCAAGGTCGCCGCAGTTGGGGCACCTTGGTACACGTCGGGAATCCACATGTGGAAAGGCACGGCGCCGATCTTGAACGCCAGACCCGCCACAATGAAGACCAGGCCAAACACCAGCACCTGGTGGTTCACCTGACCCGAAGCAATGGCTTTGAGCACCGCAGACAGATCCAGGCTGCCGGTGGCGCCATACATCATGGACATGCCGTACAGCAAGAAGCCCGAAGCCATGGCCCCGAGCACGAAGTACTTCATGGCCGCTTCACTCGCTTGCGCGTGGTCGCGGCGCAGGGCCACGAGCGCATAGCTCGACAGGGTCAGCAGCTCCAAGCCCAAATAGATCACGATGAAGTTCTGGCCCGAGATCATCATGCTCATGCCCAGCAAGGCAAACAGGCTGAGGCTGAAAATCTCCCCGCCGCGCAGCATGTCGCGGTCAGCGGCATAGGGGCGCGAGTACACCAAAGTCACCATCACCGCGATGGTGGCAAAGCACTTGAGCCAGTGGCCCATCGGGTCGCTGACCACCATGCGGCCAAAGCCGTAAAGCGTCTGCCCGGCATCGGCGTAGATGGCGTGCAACAAGGCCACGCCGCCCAGAGACGCCAGCGTCAGCACATAGGTGGCCGTGCGCTTGGGGCTTTTCACGTAGAGGTCGGCCAGCGTCACCACGCAGGCCATGACCAGCAACACGATCTCCGGATACATCGTCATCCAGCTGGAGTTGTCCATCATCTGTGTTCTCTCAATTGTTCTATTCAGGCGAAACGTTCAGGTCCTGGCCGCTCACGGCAGCTTGGACACGGCCACGTGCTTGAGCAAGTCCATCACCGAAGCATCCATCACATCGGTGAACGGTTTGGGGTAAATGCCCATGTAGAGCACGGCCACGGCCAGCAGGCTCAGCATCAGGAATTCACGGGCGTTGATGTCGGCCAGACCTTTGACGTCGTCATTGGTCACAGGGCCCAGGTACACGCGCTTGAACATCCACAAGGTGTAAGCCGCGCCAAAGATCAGGGCCGAGGCGGCCAGCAAGCCGATCCAGAAGTTGAATTTGACGGCACCCAAAATGACCATCCACTCGCCCACAAAGCCAGCGGTGCCAGGCAAACCGGCATTGGCCATGGCAAACAGCAAAGCAAAGGCGGCAAATTTGGGCATGGTATTGACCACGCCGCCGTAGCTGGCAATCTCACGCGAGTGCACCCGGTCGTACAAGACTCCGATGCACAAGAACATGGCGGCCGACACGAAGCCGTGCGCGATCATCTGCACAATGCCGCCAGACACGCCCAGCGGGTTGAAGATGAAAAAGCCCAAAGTGACAAAACCCATGTGCGCCACCGACGAATAAGCCACCAGCTTTTTCATGTCTTGTTGCACCATGGCCACCAGGCCCACATAGACCACAGCCACCAGCGACAAAACAATGATCAACAGGCCCCACTCGCGGGCGGCATCGGGTGCGATCGGCATGGAAAAGCGCAAGAAACCATAAGCGCCCAGCTTGAGCATGATGGCCGCCAGCACGGCAGACCCGCCGGTGGGCGCTTCAACGTGTACATCGGGCAGCCAGGTGTGCACCGGCCACATGGGCACCTTGACGGCAAAGGCCGCAAAGAAAGCAAAGAACAGCAAGGTCTGCACGCCGCCCGCCAAGGGCAGTTTGTGCCAAGTCAGGATATCGAAGCTGCCGCCGGATGTGATGTACAGATAGATCAAGGCAATCAGCATCAGCAAAGAGCCGAGCAAGGTGTACAAGAAGAACTTGAAGGCCGCGTAAATCTTGTTCGGGCCACCCCAGATGCCGATGATCAGGTACATCGGGATCAAGGTGGCTTCAAAGAAGACGTAGAACAAGATGCCATCCAGCGCACTGAACACGCCAATCATCAAGCCCGAGAGGATCAGGAAGGCGGCCATGTACTGGTTGACTTTGCGGGTGATGACTTCCCAGCCTGCAATAACCACCACCACGTTGATGAAGGCCGTCAGTGGAATCAGCCACAGCGAGATGCCGTCCACGCCCAGGTGGTAGTGCACATTGAAGCGCTCAATCCACGAGGCTTTTTCGACAAACTGCATCTCGGATGTGCCGAGTTGAAAGCCCGAAATCAAAGGCAGTGTGACCAGCAAACTGGCGATCGCGCCGACCAGCGCCAGCCAGCGCACAGCACCCGCTTGGCTGTCGCGACCGAAGGCCAGCAAGACGACACCGAACGCAATCGGCATCCAGATGGCAAGGCTTAACAATCCCATTTTTATTTTGTCCTCAAAACCGTTAAGCGAGCCAGACGAAATACGTCATCAGCACGAACACGCCCAAAATCATGACCAGGGCGTAGTGATACAGAAAACCCGACTGGAACCAGCGGACCACGCCAGAGATCAGTCCCACAAGTTTCCAAGATCCGTTGACAAAGAAGCCGTCGATGATGGCGCGGTCGCCCACCTTCCA
>NZ_JBILQU010000097.1:0-10651 GCF_044373035.1 Limnohabitans sp.
GCCGCAGGCACGCAGGTCGACCCGGTGCTGCTGGAGGTGTTCAACAACCTGTTCATGAACATCGCCGAACAGATGGGGCTGCAGCTGCAAAACACGGCTTATTCGGTCAACATCAAGGAGCGGCTGGACTTTTCATGCGCGCTGTTCAGCGCCGAAGGCCATTTGATCGCCAACGCGCCGCACATGCCGGTGCATTTGGGCTCGATGGGCGAGAGCATCCAGACCGTGATCAAGGAGAACCAAGGCCGCATGCAGCCGGGCGATGTGTTTGTGCTGAACGACCCGTACCACGGCGGCACGCATTTGCCAGACATCACCGTGATCACCCCGGTCTATTTAGACGGCCACAAAGACCCTGTGTTTTATGTCGGCTCACGCGGGCACCACGCCGATGTGGGCGGCTTGACGCCGGGCTCCATGCCGCCGTTTTCGACGCGCATCGAAGAAGAGGGTGTGCAGATCGACAACGTCAAGTTGGTCGATGCCGGACACCTGCGCGAGGCTGAGATGGTGGCCTTGCTGCAAAGCGGCGAATACCCCTCGCGCAACCCAGCGCAAAACATGGCCGACCTGAAGGCGCAGATCGCTGCCAATGAAAAAGGCGTTCAGGAGCTGCGCCGCATGGTCGAGCAGTTTGGCCTGGACGTGGTGCAGGCCTACATGCGCCATGTGCAGGACAACGCCGAAGAATCGGTGCGCCGTGTCATCACGCGCCTCAAAGACGGTGCGTTTACCCTGCTGCTGGACAACGGTGCGCAGATCCAGGTGGCGGTGCGTGTGAATGCTTCTGAGCGCACGGCCGAGATCGATTTCACCGGCACCAGTGCTCAGCTGCCCAACAACTTCAACGCCCCCCGGGCGGTGTGCATGGCCGCTGTGCTTTATGTGTTCCGCAGCCTGGTGGACGACGACATCCCGCTGAACGCGGGTTGCTTGAAGCCGCTCAAGGTCATCATCCCGCCCGGCTCCATGCTCAACCCCAACCCCCCGGCTTCGGTGGTGGCGGGCAATGTGGAGACCTCCACCTGCATCACCAACGCGCTGTTTGGCGCTTTGGGCGTGATGGCGGGGAGCCAGCCGACCATGAACAACTTCACCTTCGGCAATGCGCGGGTGCAGTACTACGAAACGATTTCAGGTGGCAGCGGGGCGGGCGGCCGCTTCGATGCGCAAGGCCAATTGGTGGGTGGTTTTGATGGCACTTCGGTGGTGCAAACCCACATGACCAATTCACGCCTGACGGACCCGGAAGTGCTGGAGTTCCGCTTTCCGGTCAGGCTGGAAAGTTTCGCGATCCGCCAGGGCTCGGGCGGCGCGGGGCGTTGGCATGGCGGAGATGGCGGGGTGCGCCGCGTGCGCTTTCTGGAGCCGATGACGGCCAGCATCCTGTCCAACGGGCGGGTGCATCCAGCTTTTGGCATGGCAGGCGGGCACAGTGGTTTGCCGGGCATCAATCGCGTGGTGCGCACCGATGGCAGCGTGCAAGAGCTCGCGCACATAGGCCAAGTCGAGATGCAGGCGGGGGATGTGTTTGAGATCCACACGCCTGGCGGTGGGGGATTTGGCAAGGCCTGAACCCCCACGCAGCGTCAAAAACTTTTGGCTGAGGGCGATGCCTGCCAAATCGAGCGACTCGGCAGGCTGGGTGAGACAGTTGTTTTTCAATTTTTGGCGGGTACGGTTTTGGCGGCTGCGTCAGCAGGTTTGGCGGCTTTGGCCGCAGCCTTGTCGGCGCTCGCGTCTTTGCTGGCGACGGGCTTTGTATCAGCCGCTTTGACGGTGTAAGCACTGCCTTGCACCCGCACACCTTGCTCGGACAAACTGCTGGCCTTTTGTGGGCCTAAGCCTTTGACCCGGCCGGTGGCATCTTCCCAGTCCCTGAACGGTGCCTTTTTGCGCTCGTCCATCACTGCCTTGGTCAGCACCGGCCCCACACCCTTGAGGGCATCCAGTTCCACCTCGCTGGCTTTGTTCAAATCAATTTGCTGGGCCCAAGTCAGTCCCGCGAACCCGATAGTCAGCAATACAATTGCGATTTTTTTCCACATGACTGCGCTCCTCTGGTTGACTCCAAAAATGTGCAATGAGGTCCATTGTGTGAAAGCGCAATGGGCTTGCGAAGAGGTTTTTGGCTTAAATTGAAAAAATGTATTTATTTTTTAGGCTGTCAATTTGTTCTCAAGCTGCCTGGTGTTCCAGCTTTCGACCAGCGATCAATGCCGTCAAGAAGCCGTTGAACCACTGTAAATTCACAGGCTTGGCCATGAAAATCGTGCCCTCTGGCAAGCCGCCGCGGGCCGCGATTTCCTCCTGTGACAAGGCAGAAATCACCAAACAAGTCATGCGTTGAAATTGGGTGGAGTGTTTGAGAGTGCGCAAGAGCTCAAATCCATCCACACCGGGCATGTTCAGGTCGGCTATGAGCACATCGGGTTGGATGCTGGCCATGTCAATGAGGGCCTCCAGACCGGAGGACATGGCCGTGCAATCCACGGGCATTTCGCAGCGGTTGCAAAAGTCCCGCAACATGTCTCGGGTCACCGGGTCGTCTTCGACCAGCAAGACGCGCAGACGGTATTCGCGGCTTTCGCCGGGACTCATCAGCATGTTGTGCTTTTTTTGGTAATCGCGGATCGAGGGCATGGAGATGCGGCGGTGGCCGCCTTGTGTCTTCCAGGCTTGGAGTTCGTTTTTTTCCACCAAAGTCTGGATGGTGCCCACTGACAAGCCCAGCAATTTGGCTGCGTAGGTGGTACCACAGTAATCTTCGGGTTTGTTGGGTGTTGGATGTGCTTGCATGGTCTTATCTTAGTGATAAAAATGCAAAATTTTGAAATAAGAACACTTTTTTGGCTTATTTGAAACATCTGGAAACACATTTATCAAAAGAATCCAGGAAGTCCGATGACTTTGTGCCTAGTGCCGGTCCCGTGCGCGACAAACTCAAAGCCTTTTCAGGTGGGGTGGACCTTTAACATGACGGCGAACTTCAGGAGATCCTTAGATGCCCGCACACGCTGCTGTCTGGCCTGCACGCCTGCCCGCCAAGATCACCGCGCCCGCCACATCCTTGTGGATGAACTTGGCCATCAGTGCCCTGCGATACCCTGAAAAAGCCGCACTCGTCTTCATGGGCAGGGTCTGGACCTACCGAGAGTTGTTGGCCAGCGCCGAGCAACTGGCGGGGCAGCTCAAGACCCTGGGTGTCCAAGCAGGCGACCGGGTGGTGTTGGACATGCAAAACTGTCCCCAGCTTGTGATCACGCACTTTGCCGTCTTGCGCATTGATGCGGTGGTGGTGCCGGTAAACCCGATGAATCGGGCCGAAGAGCTCAAGCACTACATCACCGACCCCGATACACGGTTGGCGGTGACCACGGCCGACCTGGCGCCCGAGCTGGCTCAGGCCAGTGCGGCTTTGCCGCCCGAAGATCGCTTGAAGCACCTGGTGGTGACACAGTTCACCGATGTGTTTGACCCCAAGTCTGTGGGCGTTGAAGACTTGCCCGAGGCTTGGCACCCCTGGTTGCTTCCGGTGCGGGCTTTGCCCGAACTGTCGGATGGTCAGGTGCACGTTTGGGCGGACTTGATGGCAGCCCCGGCGGTGGACCTGCCGCAGCCTTTTGCCACGACGGATGACCTGGCGATCTTGCCTTACACCAGTGGCACCACCGGCTTGCCCAAGGGTTGCATGCACACGCACGGCACCATCATGCACAACGCCATGGCCAGTGGTTTGTGGGGCAATGGCACGCCTGAAAACGTGACCTTGTGTGTGGTGCCCATGTTCCACATCACGGGCATGGTCAGCGTCATGCACACCAGCATTTTGCTCGGGGCCAGCTTGGTTCTGATGCCGCGCTGGGACCGCGATGTGGCAGGGCATTTGATCTCCAAGTGGTGCGTGACGCACTGGACCAATATCCCCACCATGGTGATCGACTTGCTGGGCAGCCCGCACATGGACCGCTATGACCTGAGCAGTCTGGTCTACATCGGCGGCGGCGGCGCGGCCATGCCGGAGGCGGTGGCGCAACGTTTGCTGGAGCAGTTCGGGCTGCGTTATGTCGAGGGTTATGGCCTGACTGAAACGGCCGCGCCTTCGCACACCAACCCACCCGATGCACCCAAAAAGCAGTGCCTGGGCATTCCGTTCATGAGCGTGGAGTCGCGCATTGTGGACCCCGAGACCCTGGCCGAGTTGCCACCTGGCGAGTCGGGTGAGATCGTGATCAGTGGCCCGCAGGTGTTCAAGGGTTACTGGAAGCGGCCCGAAGCCACGGCAGCCGCTTTCTTTGATCGTGACGGGTTCCGGTTTTTCCGTTCGGGCGACATGGGTCGTGTCGATGAAGAGGGCTATTTCTTCATGACCGACCGCTTGAAGCGCATGATTAACGCCAGCGGCTTCAAGGTGTGGCCTGCAGAGGTCGAGGCGCTGATGTTTCGCCACCCGGCCATTCAGGAGGCTTGCATCATTGGAACGCGTGATGCGTATCGGGGGGAGTCGGTCAAGGCGGTGGTGGTTTTGCGGCAAGATCACAAGGGCAAAGTCAGCGAGCAGGACATCATCGACTGGTGCCGTGAGAACATGGCGGTTTACAAAATGCCCCGCGCTGTGACTTTTGTCGACGCTTTGCCCAAGAGCGGCAGTGGCAAAGTCATGTGGCGGGCACTGCAAGAGGCCGAAATGGCCGCTTTGGCCCCCGAAACAAAAACCACATGAGCTTGAAACTTTCCGTCCTTGACCAGTCTGCCGCCGCCGAAGGGTGCGGGCAAGACGCCACCATTCGCCAGACCCTGGCGTTGGCCGAAAAGGCCGAAGCCTTGGGCTACCACCGCTTTTGGGTGAGCGAGCACCACAGCCATCCCAGCATCGTGGGCAGCGCCCCTGAAGTGCTGATGGCGGCCATTGCCGCCCGCACCCGGCGCATTCGCATTGGCAGCGCGGGCGTGATGCTGCCGCATTACGCGGCGCTCAAGGTGGCCGAGCAGTTTCGTGTGCTCGATGCTTTGGCCCCGGGTCGCATTGATCTGGGTGTGGGCCGCGCGCCGGGCAGCGATGGGCGCACCGCCCAATTGCTCAACCCCGACCGCAACGCCTCCGAGCGCTTTCCGCAGCAGGTCATGGAAATGCAAGCCTGGGTGAGCGGGCACAACTTGCCGCCAGGCCACCCGGGACACAACGTCTACGCCTACCCGCAGTCGGCCACTTCGCCCGACGTCTGGATGCTGGGCAGTTCGGACTACGGTGCTCAGTTGGCGGCGCACTTGGGGCTCCCTTATGCGTTTGCTTACTTCATCACCGATGGGCAAGGCGCTGACGAGGCCCTGCAGATTTACCGCGAAACTTTCCGGCCCAGTGCGGGCCTGCAAAGGCCATCCGCAGCCCTGTGTGTTTGGGCCTTGGCCGCCGATACCGACGAAGAGGCGCTGCGCCTTTTTGAAAGCCGTGCTCGCTGGAAGATGGACCGCAACCTGGGCCGCATCGGTGCGCTGCTGCCACCCGAAGAAGCGGCCCGCGCCTACAGCCCTGCCGAGCAGTTTGCGCTGGAGCGCTTGCGCGAGTCGGCCTTGATCGGCTCGGCCGCTACCGTGGGCCGCAAGCTGCGCCAATTGGCGGCCCGGCTCGAAGTGGACGAGTTGGTGGTCATCACCTGGACGCATGACCCTGCCGCGCAAATGCGCTCTTACGAGTTGCTCGCCCAAGAATTTGGATTGACGGCAAACTCCACGCTTTGATTTGTTTAAACCCTCAGGATTTTTGACATGTTCACCACTGCAATCGCTGGCAGCTTGCCCAAACCCGCCTGGCTGGCCGAAACCGAAAAACTCTGGCCCCAGTGGACCACCCAGGGCCCTGAGTTACAGCAAGCCAAGGCCGACGCCACGCTGCTGTGGATCAAGGCCCAAGAAGACGCGGGTCTGGATGTGATCGGTGACGGCGAACAAGCCCGCCAGCACTTTGTGCACGGCTTTGTCGAGCAGATCGAAGGCATCGACTTTGTGAACAAGGTCACCATGGGCATCCGCAACAACCGTTACGACGCGCAGGTGCCGCAGGTCGTTGCGCCGCTGCGCCTGAAGGGCCGCGTGCACGCTTTCGAAGCCCAGCTGGCCCGCGCCCATACCAAGAAAAAACTCAAATTCACCTTGCCTGGCCCGATGACGATTGTGGACACCGTGGCCGACCGCTTTTATGGCGACAAGGTGAAGATGGCCATGGCCTTTGCCGAGTTGCTGAACCAAGAGGCGCTGGCGCTGCAAGCCGACGGCGTGGACATCATCCAGTTTGACGAGCCCGCCTTCAACGTCTACATGGACGACGCGGCCGACTGGGGTGTGAAGGCGCTTGAAATCGCCGCGCGGGGCCTGACTTGCACCACCGCCGTGCACATTTGCTACGGCTACGGCATCGAAGCCAACAACAACTGGAAAAAGACGCTGGGCGACGAATGGCGTCAGTATGAAAAGGTGTTCCCGGCCCTGGCCAAGAGCAGCATCCAGCAAGTCAGCCTGGAGTGCATGCACTCGCATGTGCCGATGGAGATGATGAAGCTGCTCGAAGGCAAAGACGTGATGGTCGGCGTGATCGACGTGGCCAACCCGGCCATAGAAACACCCGAAGAAATCGCAGATGCGATTGGTCGCGCCTTGCAGTTTGTGCCCAAGAACCGATTGATCGCCTGCACCAACTGTGGCCTGGCGCCCATGAGCCGAGCTGTGGCTGAGGCCAAGCTCAAGGCTCTGGCCGAAGGGGCCAAATTGGCCAGCCAGCGTTACGCTTGAATCCGATCCGCTCATGCCTCAACAAATGCTGCAACCCCCTCTGACATCGCCCGATCTGCTCAACGCCACCTTGGCAGACCAAGGGTTTGCGGTGTTGGGGTCTGCCAGTGTTTGCGCATTGGCTGGTGTCTCGCTTGACGCCTTGCAAGCGCTCGAATTGAGTTGGCACGACTTGCCGCCCGACCAGTACCTGAAAGACGGTGGTCGTTACCGCCGCAGGCGTCATGCCAGCTTTGAGGTCATAGGCGATCAGGCCCAAGCCACGCCGCATCGCGCGCATTGGCAACCCCTGTCTTACAACGCCTTGCATGGCGGCATGCAGCGCTGGTTTGAGCCCATGGCCTTTGAAGTGGTGCAGCAACCGGCTTGGTCCCAATTGTTGTGCTGGTTGGCGCGTGTGGCCTCCAAAGCGCAGGGTGATCAGACCTGGTTCACCGAGGCACACCAGTTTCGCATCGACACCACCGATGGCATTGGCCGACCGACACCCGAGGGCGCGCACCGCGATGGCGTGAACTGGGTGGCGGTGTTTTTGGTAGGCCGTCACTGCATCAAAGGTGGCGAGACGCGGGTGTTTGACATGAACAGCCCAAGAGGCCAGCGTTTTACCTTGAGTGAACCTTGGTCGGTGTTGCTGCTGGACGATACCCGAGTGATCCACGAAACGACACCTATTCAGCCCGAACAAGCTGGCGGCTGGCGTGACACCTTGGTGGTCACGCTGCGCTCAGGCGGTTTTTTGGACGACCCTGCGCCCTGATCAATCGCGGAAGTTGTCGAAGGACAATGGTAACTCGGTCATGTCTTTGCGCAGCAGCGCCATGGCTTCTTGCAAGTCGTCGCGCTTGGCGCCCGTGACGCGCACCGAATCCCCCTGGATGGAGGCCTGCACCTTGATCTTGCTTTCCTTGATCAACTTGGTGATCTTCTTGGCATCTTCGGTCTCGATGCCATTTTTGACCTTGATGACCTGTTTGACCTTGTCGCCGCCGATTTTTTCGACCTTGCCAATGTCCAGAAAGCGCACGTCCACGTTGCGCTTGGTGAGCTTGTTGCGCAAGATGTCTTCGACCTGCGTGAGTTGAAATTCGGCATCACCGAACATCGTGATCTCTTTGTCTTTGAGCTCGATCTTGGCCGAGGTGCCTTTGAAGTCAAAGCGGGTGCCGATTTCTTTGGCAGAAGTGTCAACAGCGTTGCGCACTTCGGCCATGTTGGGTTCGCAAACGGTATCAAACGAGGGCATGGCGGTAAAAGTCAGAGGTTGAGGATGCGACAATTCTCCCATGTTCCTTGAGAAAAATGTCCCCCTGCAGCCCTACAACACCTTTGGCATCGCCGCCAAGGCGCTGGCGTTGGTGCGCGTGCGCTGCGAAGCCGACCTTTTAGCGGTGCTGGCCGAGCCCCAATTGGCCACTTGGCCCCGGCAAGTGATGGGCGGCGGCAGCAACATCGTGCTGACCGGGGACGTCAAGGCGCTCGTGCTCAAAATCGAGGTGCCGGGCATGCGATTGGCGACAGAGACTGCCAAACACTGGGTGGTCGAGGCGGGCGCAGGCGTGGACTGGCACGCCTTGGTTGCTTGGACACTGGACAATGGTTACCCTGGCCTGGAAAACATGGCCCTGATCCCCGGCACGGTGGGCGCATCGCCCGTGCAAAACATCGGTGCCTACGGCGTGGAGTTGCAAGACCGCTTTGACTCGCTCGATGCGATGGACATGCTGACGGGCGAGTTGTTCAGCCTCAATGCCGCGCAGTGCGGCTTCAGCTACCGCGATTCGGTGTTCAAGCACGCATCCATCGGCTCTGGCGGCCCGGATGGCCTGGGCCTGGCGGGCAGGGCGGTCATATTGCGGGTGCGCTTTGCGCTGCCCAAGCGCTGGAAGCCCGAGCTGGGTTATCTGGACTTGGCACGCAAGATGGCGGAGACCGGTATTTCCAACCCCGATGCCCGGCAGATTTTTGACTGGGTTGTGGCGATTCGCCGCGCCAAACTGCCCGACCCGGCGGTGGTTGGCAACGCAGGCAGTTTCTTCAAAAACCCCACCGTTACGCCCGAGCAATGCGCCGACATCATCGCCCGCGAGCCCAAGGTGGTGCATTACCCCATGGCCGATGGCAGCATCAAGCTGGCGGCAGGCTGGTTGATCGACGCCTGCGGCTGGAAAGGCAAGACCGTGGGCCATGCCGGGGTGTATGAAAAGCAGGCGCTGGTGCTGGTCAACCGAGGCGGACGCGACAACCCCTGTACCGGGGGCGAGGTGATGACGCTGGCCAAGGCCATTCAGACCAGTGTGTACGAGCGCTTTGGCATTCGGCTGGAACCGGAGCCGGTGGTGATTTGAATGGCGTCTGCCCGATGATCCACAGCGGATTGAATCGCCCCTGTGTCAAGCGGCTTGGGTTCAAAACGCGCCAACAAGTGCTTCACGCCAACCTCTGGTGCGCAGCATTTCAGACGTGCATCCCCTGAAGAAAGGGTGTCCACCGTTTAAAAATAAAAGTGTGCACCTTTGTTGACATATATCAGCTGTGAGGCGTATATTGGTTTGTCAATGTTTCAAAAACCAACAACCTCAAAAGGGGCACCCATGAAAAATCCGAAGGCAAGCAGGTTTCATCGATTGCAATCTGTCATTTTGCTCAGCGCTTCAGCGTTGTTTTTGTCGGCCTGTGGCGGTAAAGCTGAATTGAAAGCATGTTTACAGGGCACCAGCACTGGCGGCGTTTCCGTGGGATCCGGTTTGCCGGGAGACCCGGCAATTCCTGAAAAATCATCAGGCTACAAGCTTGGCAACAAGGTTGTAAACAGCACAAGTTACATGGCTGTGACGGCCAATCCCCGCGCAACGCAAGCCGGTTGCGAGGTTCTCAGTGCAGGCGGTACTGCTGCAGATGCCGCAGTGGCGATTCAAATGGTTCTTGGCCTGGTCGAGCCACAATCGTCGGGTTTGGGTGGCGGTGCTTTTGCGCTTTATTACAATGCAAACAGCAAGCAGGTTTTTTCCTACGATGGTCGTGAAACAGCCCCCGCAGCCGCGACAGAAAACTACTTGCGACACATCAGTGCCAGCAACCAAACCACCCCATTGCCCAATTTAGGCAGCGCCTTTGCAAGCATTCGCGCAAGTGGTCGATCCATTGGCACACCCGGTGCCGTCAAGATGTTGGAACTTTTGCACCAAGATCATGGGCAAAAGTCATGGGGCACGCTTTTTGATCCTGCGATTCAATTGGCCACCAATGGTTTTGGCATCAGTGGGCGCATGGCCGATGCCATTGCAGGTGCCAAAAACGATCTGCTTCGTGATCCAGAGGCCGCGGCTTACTTTTTAAATGCGGATTCCTCTCCCAAGGCACTTGGCACACTCATCAAAAACCCCGAGTATGCGCAAACCCTGGGTTCAATTGCAAAGGGCGGTGCCAATGCTTTTTATACCGGCCCCATCGCGCAATCCATTGTTGACAAAATTAAGGTTACAAGTTCCGGGGGGGCAAATCCAGTTGCCATCACGCCGGGTTTAACCGAGTTGAGTGACCTGGCCAATTACCGCGCCATCAAGAGAGAACCTGTTTGCACCACTTACCGCAATTATTGGGTTTGTGGCATGGCGCCACCTTCTTCCGGCGGTATCGCCGTAGCGCAGTCACTGGGCATTTTGGAAAATTTTGATTTATCCGCTGGCCAATATTTGCCAACCTTGGTCAATTCGGATGGCGGCAAGCCGTCCATTGCTGCCGTTCATTTGATCAGTGAATCGCAAAGGCTGGCCTATGCAGACCGCAACAATTATGTTGCGGACACCGATTTTGTCCCTCTCCCAGGCAATGGCGTGAGTTCGATGGTTGCCAAAGACTATCT
>NZ_JBILQU010000098.1:0-10240 GCF_044373035.1 Limnohabitans sp.
TCAACTGCAAAACGATGAACGCGATCGAGCCTTTGTAGATCTCAGACGTTTTAACTGCCGGGATGTTTTCACCTGTGATCCGGTCCTTGTAATCGTTTTTGGGCGCCACGCTGCGCAAATAGAACAGCGCAAAGCCAAACGGCGGCGTCAGGAACGAGGTCTGCAGGTTCATCGCCACGATCACCCCAAACCAGATCATGGCTTGGTCGGCGGTCATGCCCGGCACCATGCCCGGCAAGATCTTCTCGGCCACGGGTGCCAGGATCGGGATCACGATGAAGGCGATTTCAAAGAAATCGATGAAACAACCCAAGATGAAAATCAGGATGTTCACCACGATCAGGAAGCCGATCGCGCCGCCGGGCATGTCCAAGAACAGGTGCTCCACCCAGATGTGGCCATCGGCCGCATTGAAGGTGAAGCTGAAGACGGTGGAGCCGATCAGGATGAACAGCACAAACGAGGCCAGTTTGGCTGTGTTTTCCAGCGCTTGGTTCATCAATTTCTTGTCCAGGCGCTTTCTGCTCAAAGCCAGGATCAAAGCGCCCAAAGCGCCCATCGCACCGCCTTCTGTGGGGGTTGCGACACCCAAGAAAATCGTGCCCAACACCAAAAAGATCAGAATCAGGGGCGGCATCAGCACAAAGGTCACTTGCTCGGCCAAGCGTGACAACAAGCCCATGCCGGTGATCCGGTTCACGATGGCCAAAGCCAAGGCCACCAGCGAAGCCACCGTCATCGACATGATCACGATTTCGTCATCAGGAGAGGGCAAGGTACGTTCGAGCCAAGCGGTCATGATGCCATCGTGGAAAGTAGCCCAGGCATAGCCCACCACAGTGCACAAAATCAAAAGCAAGAGCAAGGACACATGGCCTGATTTGCCATTGGCCTCACGGTAAATGCGAGCCTCTACCGGCAGTGCAGGCACCATGGCCGGCTTGAAAATGGCCACGACCACAATGAACAAGATGTACAAACCGACCAACAGCAAGCCGGGCACCAAAGCGCCAGCGTACATGTCACCCACCGAACGGCCCAATTGGTCGGCCAACACGATCAACACCAACGAAGGGGGGATGGCTTGCGCCAAGGTGCCCGAGGCCGTGATCGCCCCGGTAGCGATGACACGGCTGTAACCGTAGCGCAGCATGATGGGCAAAGAGATCAAGCCCATGGAAATCACGGCCGCAGCCACCACGCCGGTGGTGGCCGCCAGCAAGGCGCCCACCAAAATCACCGCGATGGCCACGCCACCACGCACAGGACCAAACACCTGACCCACCGTCTCCAGCAAATCCTCGGCCATGCCGGATTTTTGCAAGATGATGCCCATGAAGGTGAAAAACGGGATGGCCAGCAAGGTGTCGTTTTGCATGATGCCGAAAATGCGCAGCGGCAAGGCCTGGAACAACGAGGCGGGGAACAGCCCGGCCTCCATGCCGATGAAGCCAAAGCCCAAACCGCAAGCTGCCAGCGCGAAAGCCACCGGAAAGCCGGTCAGCAGCAGCACAAACAAACCGGCAAACATGATGGGCACAAAGTTCTGTGCCAGAAAAGTCGCTTCCATCAACGTGCTCCCTGCGCTTGCTGCGCGATTTTCTCAAGTTCCAGCATTTCTTTTTCTTCGTCTGACATGGTGCTTTCAGACGACAAAGGGTCTTCACCGACCCCGGTCAAAAACGACAAGCGCTTGATCAACTCGGACACACCTTGAAGCATGAGCAAGCCAAAACCCAAGGGCACCAAGGCGTACACCGGCCAACGGATCAGACCACCCGCGTTGGAAGACATTTCGCCGCTGATGTAAGCCTGCATGAACAAGGGCCAAGACAAGTAAATGCACAAGAAACAAAACGGGAACAGCGCCAAAACGATGCCGCCCACATCGATCCAGTTGCGGGTGCGCGCGGACAACATGGACGAAATGAAGTCAATGCGCACGTGAGAATTTTTCAGCAATCCATAACCTGCGCCCAGCAAAAAGACGGCCGCAAACAGGTACCACTGAATTTCCAGCAAACCGTTGGAACTCACGTTGAAGGCCTTGCGAACGATGGCATTGCCAGCACTGATGAGCGTCACGATCAAAATCAACCACGTGGTGAATTTACCCACAGACTGGTTCAAACGGTCAATACCGCTGGATATTTTTAATAAAGATGACATTTGAACTCCAAAAAACTTGCGCGATTGTAAGTCTGTGTTGGCGCGTTCCAGAGCCAAGCCCTGAAAACTCAGGTTGATATTTTTGATGTTGGCATGAAAGCCTCTCAAACCTTCAGGCCGATACCGATCAAGCGCCTGAGCCACGCCTTGTAGACCTGAATTGCCACCAAGGCAGCATGCTGCGCAAGGATTGCACCTGTCCTGTCTGAGGTGTCGGGCTGTAGCCGCCCAAACCCTGCAGCCTGGTTTGCCAGTCAGAACTGCTCAGCAAGCGCCGCAATTGCAAGACGGACGGGGTGTCGAGTGCCGAGGCCAGGCACACCAGCCAATAATGCTCTTGGTGCATCGGCACAAAATCGAGACCATGAACATGGGCGGCGTGCGCGATGCCCAGGCCCACATCGGCCTGAGCCGCCGCAATGCGTGCGGCCACGGCAGCGTGCGAGCTTTCCTCGTGCCCATAGCCCTGGAGAGCAGAGGCTTGAAGATCTCTTTCTTGCAAACACTGATCCAGCAACAAGCGGGTGCCGGTACCGGGGCTGCGGTTGACAAAGCGCACACCCGCTTGGTACAGATCGGCCCAATCCTGTAAGCCCAAGGGGTTCCCCTTGGCCACCATCAGCCCTTGCGCACGTTGGGCAAAACCGATCAATTTGTGCTGACCCGTTTTGAGCAAGGGCTTGTAAGTGCGGGCGACCAGCGACTCGGCGTCGGGTTGCCAAGGGGCATGGAAGCCCGCCACATGGCACCGCCCCTCGTTCAAGGCGCGAATCGCGTCCACACTGCCACAAAACCGCAAGTCCAGATGCAAAGCTTGTGAGGCGGCCTCTTCGCGCAGCAAGTCCATGGCCGCGTCATGGCTCGCAAAAATCGGCAGGGCCAAGTGGGCAGGGTCAAATGCCACCGCAAATGTTTTTTCCAGATCGGCGTGCAGTGCACTGATTTGGGGCAACAACCGCGCCTGCGCCTGGCGCTCTGCCCAGAGCAGCTTGTCGGCAAAGCCAGTGAGTCGGGCCGCCTGGCCCTTTTCCCAAAGAATCAGGGCTTGACCCAAACTTTGCTCCCAGCGTTTGAGTTCCCCCCAAACATGGCGGTAAGACAAGCCCATGGCCTTGGCAGCCCCGCCAATCGACCCGGCATCACGCACCGCTTGCAACAAGTCCATCAGCGGGTTGCGCAGCGGACTTTGGCGGCTGCGTAACTGCTCAGCGCCCTGCGTTGTCCATTGGTAAGAAAGCTCGATGTGTTGCATGGTGGCGAGTTTGCATGACAACTTGGTCAAAAAGAGAAGTGCACGAAAAAAGGCCCCGAAGGGCCTTTTTTCGTGCAAGCATGCCCGCTGATTACAGCTTGGCCGATTGCATGTAGCGATCGAAGGTGGCTTCGGTGAAACGGAACCACTGGTTTTGGTCCTTGCGGAAAGCCGAGTAGTCGTCGTAGATCTTTTTCCAGTTCGGGTTGGACTTGCGCAGATCTTCATACAGGGCCATGGACTGCTTGAAGGCCTCGTCCATCACCACCTTGGGAAAAGGCCGCAACTTGACGCCACCGGCCACCAAGCGCTTGAGCGCCGCAGGGTTGCGGTTGTCGTATTTGGCTTGCATGTTCACGTGAGCGTAAGAAGCAGCCGCTTCCACGATGGCCTTGTTCTCTGCCGACAGGCCGTTGTAAGCCGCCTTGTTGATGAAGAAGTCCAGCTGTGCGCCGCCTTCCCAGAAGCCTGGGTAGTAGTAATTCTTGGCCACTTTTTGGAAGCCGAGCTTCTCGTCGTCGTAAGGACCGACCCACTCGACGGCATCAATCGTGCCTTTTTCCAGGGCTTGGTAAATCTCGCCACCAGGGATATTCTGGGGCACAGCGCCCATGCGGGTCATGACCTTGCCAGCGAAACCGCCCACGCGGAACTTCAAGCCCTTGATGTCTGCCAAGGTCTTGATTTCCTTGCGGAACCAGCCACCCATTTGAGCGCCCGTGTTGCCGCCAGGGAAGTTCACGATGTTGTAGTTGTCATAGAACTCACGGAACAACTTCATGCCGTTGCCGTCATAGAACCAAGAAGTGAGCTGACGGCTGTTCAGACCAAACGGAATGGCCGTGCCCAGAGCAAAGGTGTCGTCTTTGCCAAAAAAGTAGTAAGGGGCCGTGTGGGCGATTTCGATGGTGCCTTGCTGCACGCCGTCCACCACACCAAAGGCGGGCATCAACTCGCCAGCAGCGTGGGTGGTCACCACAAATTTGCCACCCGACATGGCATTGACTTGGGCCGCGAACACATCGGCGGAGCCGAAAATGGTGTCCAAGGCTTTGGGGAAGCTGGAAGCAAGGCGCCAGCGGATGGCGGCCTGTGCGTGAACAGCAGGTGCAACACCTGCTGCCAAAATACCGGCCATGCCCGTATTTTTGATGAGTGAACGACGATCCATAGGGAGAGCTCCTTGTGAAAAATTGAAAACCAACCCGAAACATCGGGCCATGAAAAACAAACACCGCCCTATTGTAGAAAGTGAATCGCCCCCTAAAGCCGGGGGTTTACCCTTTTTAAACCAGCAAAAACTTCAAGGTCTTTAAAAATATCTCAAGGATCTGTTGGACACTTGGGTGGGGCACAAAAGCCAGCCCCCACAAAAAAGGCCAACTCCAAGGTCTCAGTCCGCCCAACGCTGTCGAATTGACGCCTCGATGCCTGCGGCATCCAACCCTTGCAATGCGAGGAGTTTGGCCGGGTCGCCATGCTCGATGAAGGCATCGGGCAAGCCCAGGTGCAGCACAGGCCGCATGAAATGCAATGCCTGCAGGGCTTCGGCCACCGCGCTGCCCGCACCGCCCATGGTGCAGCCCTCTTCCACCGTAACCAGGTGCTCGTGGCTTTGCGCAATTTGCGCCAGCAAATCGACATCCAGCGGCTTGACCCAGCGCATGTTGACCACCGTGGCATTGAGCTTTTCAGCCGCTTGCAAGGCCGGGGCCAGCAAGGTGCCAAAGGCCAAAATGGCGAGCTTCTCACCTTGGCGGCGCACCTCGCCTTTGCCAAAAGGCAAGGTGTCCAAGTCGCGGCCGGGCTCGGTGCCCACGCCTGCGCCGCGCGGGTATCGCACCGCCACCGGGTGGTTTTGGGCATAAGCCGTGCTGAGCAACTGGCGGCATTCGCGCTCATCGGCTGGACAGGCCAGGCTCATGTTGGGGATGCAGCGGATGTAGGCGATGTCATAAGCCCCCGCGTGGGTGGCTCCGTCAGCCCCCACCAGACCGGCCCGGTCAATCGCAAACACCACCGGCAGGTTTTGCAGCGCCACATCGTGGATGAGCTGGTCGTAGCCGCGCTGCAAAAAGGTGGAATAAATCGCCACCACAGGTTTGAGCCCCTCGCAGGCCAGGCCGGCGGCAAAGGTCACGGCGTGCTGCTCGGCAATGCCCACGTCGTAATAGCGCTTGGGAAAGCGCTGGTGAAACGCCACCATGCCCGAGCCTTCGCGCATGGCGGGCGTGATGCCCACCAAGCGCAAGTCTTTTTCGGCCATGTCGCACAGCCACTGGCCAAACACCTGGGTGAAGGTGGTTTTGGCGGGCGTGGCGGCAGGCACCAGGCCCACGATGGGGTCAAACTTGCCGGGGCCGTGGTAAGCCACCGGGTCAGCTTCGGCCTTTTCATAGCCTTGGCCTTTTTTGGTCACCACATGCAAAAACTGCGGGCCGCTCAAGTGCTTGATGTTTTCCAGTGTCGGGATCAGCGACTCCAGGTCGTGTCCGTCGATCGGGCCGATGTAGTTGAAGCCGAATTTCTCGAACAGCGTGGCGGGCACCACCATGCCTTTGGCGTGTTCTTCCAGTCGCTTGGCCAGCTCAAACAAGGGCGGTGCGTTTTTCAGCACGTTTTTGGCGCCCGCTTTGGCGGCCGAGTAAAAACGCCCACTCATCAGTTGGGCCAGGTAGCGGTTGAGCGCGCCCACGGGCGGGCTGATCGACATGTCGTTGTCGTTCAGAATGACCAGCAGTTTGCAATCTTCAACCCCCGCATTGTTCAGGGCCTCAAAGGCCATGCCAGCGGTCATGGCGCCGTCGCCAATCACGGCAATCGCGTGGCGCGACTCGCCTTTTTGGCGGGCCGCCACGGCCATGCCCAAAGCGGCCGAAATGCTGGTGGACGAATGGGCCGTGCCAAAGGTGTCGTATGCGCTTTCATCGCGGCGCGGAAAGCCCGACAAGCCATCGAACTGGCGCAGCGTGGGCATGCGCTCGCGGCGACCGGTCAAGATTTTGTGCGGGTAAGTTTGGTGGCCCACGTCCCAGACGATGCGGTCTTCGGGGGTGTTGAACACATAGTGCAAAGCCACGGTCAACTCGACCGTGCCCAGGTTGGAGCTCAGGTGCCCGCCGGTTTTGGAGACGTTGTCGAGGACGCATTGGCGCAACTCGTCGGCCAATTGGGGCAGGTCTGCGCGCTGCAAGCGGCGCAGATCGGCCGGGGAATCGATGTTCTTGAGCAAATCGGTCATGTCAGTTGTTTCTGGTGATCACCATGGCGGTCAGGGCACGCAAAGCGGCCAAACGGGCCTCGGGCAAGCCGGTGTCGGCCAGGGCCTGCACCGCCTCAGCGGCCAGCGCATCGGCATAGGCCTTGGCTGCATCCAGCCCCAACAAGGCCACATAGGTCGGTTTGTCGGCGGCTTCGTCCTTGCCCGCCGTTTTGCCCAGCGTGGCCGAATCGGCGGTCACGTCCAGCACATCGTCCACCACCTGAAAGGCCAGGCCCAGGGCCTCGCCAAAACGGGTCAAAGCATCTTGAACCGGGGCTGGCAGGCCCTGCACGCAAGCCGCACCCATTTGCACGCTGCACAGCAGCAGCGCCCCGGTTTTGAGGCGGTGCATCTGGCGCAGCTGGTCCTGCGTCAAGCGCTGACCCACACTGGCCAGGTCAATCGCTTGGCCCCCAGCCATGCCTTGGTAGCCCGAAGCCCGGGCCAGCAAGCCCACGCAGGCCGCTTGTTGCGCAGCACTGACGCTGGCATCTTGGGGGGTCAGCATTTCAAACGCCAGAGTCTGCAAAGCGTCACCCGCCAGCAGGGCTTGCGCCTCGCCAAACTGCACATGCACCGTGGGCTTGCCGCGCCGCAAAACATCGTTGTCCATGCAGGGCATGTCATCGTGCACCAGCGAATAAGCGTGGATCAACTCGATGGCGCAAGCAGCGTTCAGCGCGGCCGAGCCGCTTGAAGCATCGCCCACCGCCTCGGCTGTGGCCAGCACCAGCAAGGGACGCAATCGCTTGCCGCCGTCCAAGACGGCGTAGCGCATGGCCTCGCCCAAAGCGGCGGGCGAATGGGCCTCAATGCCTTCTGACAAGGCGTGCTCGACACGCTCGAGGTGCGGCTGCATCCATGCTTTGAGGTCCAACGGGCTCATGCGCCACTCCAAGGTTTGAGTTGTCCGCCGTCCAACACCTGGATTTGGTCTTCGACGGCTTTGAGCTTGTCACGGCAAAAAGCGAGCAATACAGCGCCGCGCTGGTAACCCGTCAAAAGCTGGTCCAAAGGCATTTGCCCCGACTCGAGCTGCCCCACCAATGTTTCCAGCTCCGACAAAGCTGCTTCGTAAGTGGCAGGCACATCCGCCGCAACGGCATCGGCGAGGTCAGGTTGAGCAGCCTTGGGCATGGGTTCTTCCGGCAAAAAAGTACGATTTTAGGCTTTAAGACTGGACTTGGCTGACGCTTGGACAGTCCAATCCACCCCCAGCAGGGTGTTGCGCGGTTCGCTTTGGCTCACCATCGAGCGCAGGCTTTCCATTGGATTGGCCTTTTCAGCCCCTGTCGGCATTCCCCGGGGTTAGAATGATGACCCCGCGACAGGAATTTCCTGTCATTTTTTTGCGCCGTTTTCCATGAATTCAGCGCTTTGTTCCTGCCCCTTCATAGGGGGAGTCTCTAGGTCAGGTCACCCATGTCTGATTTAAGTCTTCAACTGCAGCAGGCCGCAAGCCAACTACCAGTTTCCACTTATTTCGAAGAAGCGCTGTTTCAGCGCGAAATGAACACGCTCTTCCGGCAAGGCCCCCTTTATGTGGGCCACCAGTTGGCAGTTCCCCAACCGGGGGACTACTACGCCCTGCCCCACGAGGCCGAAGGCCGTGCCTTGGTGCGCAACGCCCAAGGCGGAGTGGCGCTGGTCTCGAATGTCTGCCGCCACCGACAAGCCGTGATGCTGAGCGGCCGGGGCAACCTGAACACCCAACAAAAAGGCAGCGCAGGCGGCAACATCGTTTGCCCGCTTCACCGCTGGACGTATTCGCCCAGCGGTCAGTTGTTGGGCGCGCCGCACTTTGCCCAAGACCCTTGCCTGAACCTGAACAACTACAAGTTGCAAGAGTGGAACGGCCTGCTGTTCGAGGACAACGGCCGCGACATCGCCGCCGATCTGGCGGGCATGGGCCCACGCTCACAACTGAGTTTCGACGGCTATGCCCTCGATCGCGTCGAGCTGCACGAGTGCAACTACAACTGGAAGACCTTCATCGAGGTGTATCTGGAGGACTACCACGTCGGCCCTTTCCACCCGGGGCTGGGCCAGTTCGTCACTTGCGATGACCTGAGCTGGGAGTTCAAGGAGCACTATTCGGTGCAGACCGTGGGCGTGTCGGGCGGCTTTGGCAAGCCCGGCTCGGACACCTACAAAAAATGGCACGAGGTGCTGCTGAAATACCGCAACGGCCAACTGCCTGAACGCGGCGCCATTTGGCTAACGTACTACCCGCACATCATGGTCGAGTGGTACCCGCATGTGCTCACCGTGTCCACTTTGCACCCGATCAGCCCCAGCAAAACGCTGAACATGGTGGAGTTTTACTATCCCGAAGAAATCGTGGCCTTTGAGCGCGAATTTGTCGAAGCTCAGCAAGCGGCTTACATGGAGACCTGCATCGAGGACGACGAAATTGCCGAGCGCATGGACGCCGGGCGCAAAGCGCTGCTGGCGCGCGGCGACAACGAAGTGGGCCCCTACCAAAGCCCCATGGAAGACGGCATGCAGCACTTCCATGAGTGGTACCGCTGCCAAATGAGCGCCCGCTGAACCTTGGAGACACACCATGTACACCTTGCTGATCAACGCCCCTCAATTGCAAACCCTGCTGGCGCAAGGCACCCCCTGCGCTGTGTTTGACTGCAGCTTTGACCTGATGAAACCCGAGCTGACCGATGGTTTTTTTGCCAGCGAACGCATCTCAACGGCCCTGCCCGCCCACATGGACAAGGATCTGAGCACGCACCAGCCGGGCCAGGCCGTCAACGGTGGCCGTCACCCCTTGCCGCAGCGCGAGATTGTGGCGCAGTGGCTGGGAAGTCTGGGCATTCACAACGGCATGCAAATCGTGGTGTACGACCGCAACAAAAGCATGTACTGCGGTCGTTTGTGGTGGATGCTCAAATGGCTGGGCCACGAAGCTGTAGCCGTGCTGGACGGCGGCTTGCAGGCCTGGAAGGAAGCGGGTGGCGCCACCGACTCGGGTCCCTTCACACCGCCTGCGCCTATGGCATTTGAATTAA
The DNA here is from genome assembly GCF_044373035.1 of Limnohabitans sp. Lineage (GTDB taxonomy): Bacteria > Pseudomonadota > Gammaproteobacteria > Burkholderiales > Burkholderiaceae_C > Limnohabitans_A. Next base: position 9,707 of record NZ_JBILQU010000098.1, read on the forward strand.
AAACACCACTGCGCCAATTGGTGCTGACCGATGCCGTCTCGGCCGCCTTGGGCCAAACCACTCAAACCGTGGTCGACGCCCGCGCCGGAGCCCGTTATCGGGGAGAAGTGGAACCGCTGGACCCCGTGGCGGGACACATCCCGGGCGCACTCAACCGGCCTTTTTCCGAGAACTTCACCGAAGACGGCCGTTTCAAAAGCCCCGAGTTGCTCAAAGCCGAATGGGACCGGGTACTCGCTGGCCGCCCTGCCAGCAGCGTGGTGCACCACTGCGGATCTGGCGTCACGGCTGTGCCCAATTTGATGGCGATGGAGATGGCCGGTTTCGGCCCCACCGCACTGTATGCCGGCAGCTGGAGCGAGTGGTGCCGCACGCCGGGTCTGCCCTGCGTCAAGGGCTGAATTTGTAGGAGCGCACCCCGTGCGCGATGGGCGTGGCACACGCCCGTTTGAACAGCCGCGTCAGTGCTGGTGCCCTGCCAAGGCGCTGACGATGAGCACCATGCCCATGCCCATGCCTAGCCAAAGAATTTGG
>NZ_JBILQU010000120.1:0-7208 GCF_044373035.1 Limnohabitans sp.
TCAAGCGCAAGCTGCTGCGCAGACCGGGGGTGCTTGCGAAGCGATATTGCACCATGGCGCGCAAGCTCATGCGCGGCACGTTCAGGGCGCGTTGGCCGTTCACGCTGGGGTCAATCTCAGCCGCTTGGCGCTTGGCGTCTGTCCAGGTGGTGGCGAGGTCCCATTGCCACTGCGCTTGAGTCAGGCCTGCCGACAACTCCAGCCCCCGGTGACGGGCTTGGCCGTCGATTTTTCGGGTGCAGGTGTTGGCCTCGTCGCAGGCACCTTCGTCGCCCGCCACGGGGCGGGTGATGTCAAACCAACTCGCTTGCCAGCGCGTGCGGGCCCATTGGCCTTTGACGCCGATCTCGAACTGCTCGCTGCGCAGCGCGGGCAGGGCTTGTCCGGCGTTGGTGTAACGGCTGCGGTTGGGCGCCACATCGGTTTCAAGGCCTTCGCCGTAGCTGCCGTAGACGAGGTAAGCGGGCGTGATCTGGTGCGTCAGGGCCAACCAGGGTGTGTTGAAGCTGCGCTTGTCTTGCACAGCGCGGCTGCCGTCGGTGCGCTCGCTGGCGCGGTTCAGGTGCGTGTGACGCAGGCCCAGCCAAAGAGCGGTTTGCGCGCTCAACTCCATGCGGTCGCGCAGTGCGATTTCGGTGGTGTATTCGCTGCGCTGGGTGTTCAGGTCGCCCGGTGTGGGCTGCGCTTCGGGGCTGTCGAAGCTGCCGTTGATGTTGCCGGTGCCCGCCCAGTTGTAAGCCTGCATGGGGGAGGGGCGGTCCAACATTCGGCTGCGCATCAGGCTCAAACCCAGCTGGTGTTGCAGACCGGCCAGCTGCAGGGTGCCGCTCAGCTCGTTTTGCAATGCGTCGCTGCTGCGGCGTTCGTTGTCGCTGCGGTAGTCGTACAGGTCAAAGCCGCCATCGCTGCAAAAACGGTCCCAGCGTTCTTGGGCGCTGCAGCCGTAGGCAAAGCCAAGGCGGTCGTCGGTGCGCAAGCGCTGTGCGCCGTATTGCGTGCTCCACAACCAGCCGCCGTCCAGGTTCTGCTTGAAGCGCAGGCTGCCTGTGGTGCCTGCAAACACGCCGGGCACCGACCAGGGCAGGCGGGTGAGGTTGCGCGTGCCATCCACTGGAGCCGGCAGGCTGTCGCCCAGCAGGCTGTAGGCGTTCACGCCCATTTGCTGGCGTTCGCTGCGCTCGATCTCCCACTCCAGGCGGCTGTCGGGCGTGAGACGCCAATCCATGGCCAAGGCAAACAGTCGGCGGTGGCCTTCGGTGTTTTTGATGTAGGGGTTCAGGTCTTCATAGGCCGCATTCAAGCGGTAGCCCAGCGCTTGGTCTTGGCCAAAACGGCCGCCCAGGTCAAGCGCGATGCTGCTGCTGTGGCCCGGGCCGAAACTGGCGCTGACATCGCGCACGGTGGTGTTTTGGGCCGAGGGCGGGCGTTTGACCACGTAGTTGACCAGACCGCCAGGGGCGCTGGTGCCCGCCTGGATGCCGCTGGTGCCTTTGAACAACTCGATGCGTTCCTTGTTGTCCATGCCGATCATGGTTTCGGCTGAAATGGGCAAGCCTTCGCGGCGGTAGTTGTAGCGGTTGTCCAGCGTGAAACCGCGCACGCTCAGACTGTCCCAGTAGGCGGGCGAGTTGTAGCTGTCGGCCACGCTGGCATCGAGGCGCAAGGCGTCTGATACGCGCTGCGCACCAATGTCTTGCAGGGTTTGCCGGTCGATGGTGGTAGCGCTGAACGGCGCTTGACGCAGTGGCACATCGCCAAAGCCGCTGACCTGTGAAGGCGCGGTGTCGGTGATGGTGATGTCGGTCAGGCTTTGAGCTCCCAGTCCGGTGGCCGTCAACAAGGCGATGGCGCTGGCGACGTGGGTGGCGCGAAAAGCAAGTCGGTCAGACCTGCGCGGACGGGACGAAAAGATGGGCGAAAAAAATGCCATGACGTTTTTCCTTCAACGTTATGGCAGGTCGGCTGGCTCGGAACGTCATGCGGCCGAAACCGGACGCCGTTCTTTTGACTAGCTTCCCTGCGCGAGGATTACCTCAATCAGGTTCAAAGGGACTTTCTCAGTCGATGGCCTTGCAGCCACCAACACCCCTAGCGAATGCGCCGCAGGATGGCGGCGCGGTGTGGATTCTAGGCGATGCCCAGACGCTGGTGCAGCAGCGTGGAGGTTGTCGTGTACTGCAGCAGGGTCTTTTCTTCGGGGCGCAGCAGGGCCACGGCACCAAAAGCGGCCAGCGTGGCTTCGTGGAAGCCGCACAAGATCAGCTTCTTTTTGCCCGGGTAGGTGTTGATGTCACCCACGGCAAAAATGCCGGGCTCAGAAGTCCCGAAGTTTTCGGTGTTGACCACCAATTGCTTGCGTTCCATGGCCAGGCCCCATTGCGCCACGGGGCCCAATTTGGGCGACAGGCCCAGACAGGTTTGCAGCACGTCCAGGTTCAGCCATTCGGTGTCGCCTTGCGGGTTGAGCAGTTCCAGCGCTTGCAAGCGGCCAGCTTCTGTGCGCAGGCCGGTGGGCTGACCGGCCACAAAGCGCATACGGCCTTCGGTGCAGGCTTGGCGCATTTGCGCGATCAAGTCTGGATCGGCGGTGAACTGATCACGGCGGTGCAGCAGCGTCACGCTGGCAGCGGCTTGCGGCCCTTGACATGCATCCAGGCAGGTTTGTAAGGCGGTGTCACCGTCGCCCGCCACCACCAGGTGTTGGCCTGTCCAGCGCTCGGGCGTGGGGTGCTGCACAAAAACTTGTGTGCCCTCAAAAGCCGCCAGGCCGTCCAGCGCCAGGCGGCGCGCCACAAAAGCGCCCACACCTGCTGCGATGAACAGGGTGGGGGTGCGAAAGGTCTGGCCAGCGCTGGTGATCACCTGCAGGCGATGGTCGGGCAGGCGCTCGACGCTGCCCACTTGCTGGCCCAGGTGCAGGGTGGGTTGGAAGGGGGCGATTTGTTGCTGCAAGCGCTCGATCAGTTCGAGTCCGGTGCAATAGGGGATGCCCGGGATGTCGTAGATGGGCTTGGCGCCATACAACTCGGCGCATTGGCCGCCCACATGGGGCAGTGCGTCAAGCACGTGGCAGTGCACACCTTGCAGGCCCAACTGGAACACCTGAAACAGGCCCACGGGGCCTGCGCCAATGACCAGCGCGTCGGTGTCGATGGGGGTGGTCATGAGGGGTGGCTAGCGAGAAAAAAGGCCGAAACATTCGGCCATTCGCAAGGATCAGCGGATCAACTCGGCCAGCTTGCCGGTCTTGTCTTTCCAGTCATCGGCGTGGGGCATGGGGATTTTGCGCTTGGTGATGCTCCTCCATCCGGGCAACAAAGCCAGCTCGGCGTTGAGCTTCGTCATGTGCTGCTGGTCGGCGGGCAGGTCTTCCTCGGCATAGATGGCATTCACAGGGCATTCTGGGATGCACACGGCGCAGTCAATGCACTCATCGGGGTCGATGGTCAGGAAGTTGGGGCCTTCGCGAAAGCAATCCACAGGGCAAACGTCCACACAGTCGGTGTATTTGCATTGAATACAGGATTCGGAAACAACGTGGGTCATGATGGACTCGGAAAATGGAGCAGCGCGGTCAAATTGCGCTGTGGCTGTGATTTTAAGGGAGATCGCTTGCCCCCTGTGGGAGCGAGCCCCTGCTCGCGAATGGGTTTGAAGATGAATCAACCATTCGTCCACAGGGGTGGACTCCCACAAGGAACGGGTCTTCAGTTGACCAACACCGCTCCTGAGGTCGTGTGGCTGGCCGTGTCCACCAGCACCAGCGCACCCAAAATGCGCGACTGCGCAAAGGGCAGGGTGGCCAGAGGCTCTTGCAGGGCCAGGGTGACATGGCCGATGGCGTTGGGGGGCAGCTCGGTGGCCTCTTCCTCGGCCAGGGTGTTCACGTTCAGGCGGTGCACCACGCGCAGCACTTTCACTTTGACCCAGCGGTGGCCGTGCAGCGCCCAATACAGGCGGCCCGCGACCAGAGGCTCATCGTCCATCCAGGCGATGGTGGTGCTCAGCTGGCGCTGGCCTTCGGGGCTGCCGTGTTCTGACAGCAGCCAGTCACCACGAGACACGTCCACTTCGCGGTCGAGCACGAGGCCTGCGCTGTGGCCAGCGGCTTTGTTTTGCGGCTGGCGGGTGGCCGACAGCACTTGGGACACCACGGCGGTCTGGCCGCTGGGGAAGACCGCGATGGTCTGGCCCGGCTCGATGCTGCCCGTGGCCACGCGGCCCCAGAACACGCGGCGACCCTGGGTGGTCACGCCGGAGTCGTGGTGCGCCGCCGCCGGGCCGCCCCAAGGCGCAGCAGCGGCCCCCTCGGGGGGCAGCGCAGTACGCGAAGCGACAAGCGTGGGGGCACTTGGTTTTTCGACCCACTGCACCGGGAAGCTGAAGGCCACATCGGTCTCAGCCGGGATGACCGGCAGGTCTTCGAGGATGCTGAGCAGGCTGGGGCCGGTGTAGCCGCACCAGTCGGGCTGGTCGTTGTTGTCGGTGGTCACCACGTTCCAGCCCTTGAGCGCAGACACGGGCACCATGGCCGCGATGTTGATGCCCGCTTCTTGGGCGAATTGGTTCAGAGCCCCTGCGATGTTTTGAAAAGCCATGGCCGGGTTGGCCACAGCGTCGAGCTTGTTGATGGCGAACACGACAGATGGCACGCGCAGCAGCTTGACCAGCAGCGAGTGGCGGCGGGTTTGCGGCAGCAGCTGCAAATTGGGGTTGGCCCAGTCGAGTTTGATGGCGTCGACCAGCACCACAGCGGCGTCGGCGCTGGATGCGGCAGTGACCATGTTGCGGGTGTACTGTTCGTGGCCGGGCGTGTCGCCGATGATGAACTTGCGTGCTTCGGTGTTGAAGTAGCGGTAGGCCACGTCGATGGTGATGCCTTGCTCACGCTCGGCACTCAAGCCGTCGGTCAGCAAAGCCAAGTCGGTCTCGCCTGAGCGCTGCACCCCGGCCAGTTGGTCTTGCAGCACGGCCTTGGTGTCCACCAGCAAGCGGCCAATCAGCGTGCTCTTGCCATCGTCGACCGAGCCGCAGGTGATGAATTTCAGTGCGTTCATTAGAAGTACCCGTCTTTCTTGCGTTTTTCCATCGAAGCCTCGGACGTCTTGTCGTCCATGCGGGTCGCGCCGCGCTCGCTCACATCGGCCGCCATCGTCTCGATCACGATCTGCTCAGGTGTAGCCGCGGTGCTTGCCACCGGGCAGGTGCAGGTGATGTCGCCCACGGTGCGAAAACGCACATCGCGCACCACCACTTCTTCGCCGTCTTTGGGCGGGGTCAGCTCGGTCACCGGCACCAGCAGGCCCCGGCGGTCCACCACTTCGCGTTTGTGCGTGTAATAGATCGACGGCAGCGCAATGCGTTCGCGGGCGATGTATTGCCACACGTCCAGCTCGGTCCAGTTGCTGATCGGGAACACCCGAAAGTGTTCGCCCGGTTGCAGCTTGTGGTTGAACAGGGTCCACAGTTCGGGGCGCTGTGCCTTGGGCTGCCACTGGCCAAAGCTGTCGCGGTGCGAAAAGATGCGCTCTTTGGCGCGGGCCTTTTCTTCGTCGCGGCGAGCGCCGCCAATCAGGGCGTCAAAGCCGAACTCTTCGATGGCTTCGAGCAAGGTCACCGACTGGTGGACGTTGCGGCTTTCGCCCGGGTGAGCCAGGCGCACGGTGCCGCGTTTCATGGATTCTTCCACGCTGCGCACGATCAGCTCGGCACCCAGCTCCTCGGCGCGCGCGTCGCGCAAGTCGGTCACTTCCTGGAAGTTGTGGCCGGTGTCGATCATGAGCAGGGGATACGGAATGCGACCGCTACCGGAGGGGCTTGTTTTGCCTCCAAAGGCTTTTTCGGCGCACTGGAGCATGACCAGCGAATCCTTGCCGCCCGAAAACAAAAGGGTGGGGCGCTCGAAAGCGGCGGCAACTTCACGCAGGATGAAGATGGTTTCTTCTTCCAGCGCATCGAGGTGTGCGTTGCTCAGGGTGTGCAGTTCGGTTGGGGTGATGGCGGTCATTTGGTTCTCTCTGTTCGTTTTGTTGTGGGAGGTCGCCCCTGCGGCCGAATGTTTTGGGTGTTTCCCTATTCGCCCGCAGGGGCGGGCTACCACAAATTCATGGCTTGACGTGCAGCCCACATTCCTTGGCCGCCTCGTCTTCCCACCACCATCGCCCGGCGCGGAACGCTTCGCCCAGGCTGATAGCGCGGGTGCAAGGGGCGCAGCCGATGCTCGGGAAGAACTGGTCGTGCAGCGGGTTGTAGTCCACCTGGTGGGTGGCGATGTAGTGCCACACGTCGCCCCAGGTCCACCGGGCCAGCGGGTTGAACTTGTGCAAACCCTTGGTGGCGACTTCGCTCTCGTCCAGCAAAGGCACTTCGGCGCGGGCGGTCGACTGCTCTTGTCGCAGACCCGTGATCCAGGCGCGTTGACCTTTTAAGGCACGGGCCAGCGGCTCCATCTTGCGGATGGCGCAACAGGCCTTGCGCAAGTCCATGTTCTGGTACATCGCGTCTTGGCCTTTGTCGCGCACGAACTGGATCACCGATGCCTGAACCGGTCGGAGCACGTGGATGGGCGCATGCGAATGCGCCTGGGTGCGCTCCAGCAGGGCCAGGGTTTCGGTGTGCAGCGCGCCGGTCTCCAGCACGAATACCGAGATGTCCAGCTGAAGGGTGTTGATCAGGTGCGTGATCACCACGTCTTCGGCGCCCAGGCTAGAGGCTTGGGTCACGGGCACAAATTCGGTGGCAGCGCGTTGCAGCAAAGCCTGGGTTTCTGCCAGCGTGGCGGCAAAGTCCGGGCTGGCCTTGGCGTGCAGATCGGTGGCCTTGGCCGGGGCGTTGCGGGAGGAAATCAGGCTGGAAGTCATGCAGTGTGTTGTGTTTTTGTGTGGGAGGTCGCCCTTGCGCCCAAATGGGTACATTGGCTCAGGCAGACATTCGCGAGCAGGGGCTCGCTCCCACAAAGGGATTGGCACCTACAGGGTACTTTTCAGGCGGCTTTCGCAAATTGGGGTTTCGTTTCCACAGCCGAGCCTTGGTAGAACCCGGCAAAGCATTCGAATTGGCGTTGCGCTGCCGAAGCGTCCACGCCTTCGCGCAGCACGGCCACGTCAAAGCCGGTGCGCTGCATTTGCACCAACTGGTCGATCAGCACGTCGCCGGTGGCGCGCAACTCGCCCGCAAAGCCCAGGCGGCGGCGCAGCAAGAAGGCCTGG
>NZ_JBILQU010000203.1:0-2928 GCF_044373035.1 Limnohabitans sp.
GCCTTCGCGCAGCACGGCCACGTCAAAGCCGGTGCGCTGCATTTGCACCAACTGGTCGATCAGCACGTCGCCGGTGGCGCGCAACTCGCCCGCAAAGCCCAGGCGGCGGCGCAGCAAGAAGGCCTGGCTGTAAGCTCGGCCATCGGTGAATTTGGGGAACTGCAGGTCGATGCGGGTCACGCCGCTCAGGTCGAGTGTGCGCGGGTCGGCGTCGTTGGCCAGTGTGATGGCGGCTGGTGAGTCAACGGTCTGGTGTTTTTGGGCGGTGATGATTTTCATGGGTGCTGCTGTGTGGGGTGGTGTTCTGTGGGAGGCTGCCCCTGCGGCCGAATGCATGCTTAGGCCGGGGCGAACATTCGCGAGCAGGGGCTCGCTCCTACAGGGATATTCAGGCTGTTTGTTCCTCAGCCCGGTGGCGTGCTGCGTTGGCCGCCGCCTTGAACGGGTCTTGTCCCACGCGGCGCAGGGTGTCGATGAAGGCTTCGGCCTGGTGACCTTGGCTGATGCGCAGGGCTTTGTAGGTGTCCAAAATCGCCTCGATCACGTCGGGCACTTCAAACGAAGAGAACGAAGGGCCGACTACTTTGCCGGGAGTGGTGGGGCCTGACAGGTCTTTGCCGTCCGAGCCGCCCAGCGTGACCTGGTACCACTCCTTGCCGTCCTTGTCGACGCCCAAGATGCCGATGTGGCCCGAGTGGTGGTGGCCGCAGGAGTTGATGCAGCCGCTGATGTGAAAGTCGATGGGGCCCAGGTCGTTCAGCTCGTCCAGGTCTTGGTAGCGCTCGGTGATGGCGGCCGCCAAGGGCAGCGAACGGGCATTGGCCAGCGCGCAATAGTCGCCGCCGGGGCAGGCGATCATGTCGGTCAGCAGGCCAATGTTCGGTTGGGCCAAGCCCAAGGCCTTGGCTTCGAGCCACAGGGCGTGCAGTTGGTCCAGGCGCACCCAGGGCAGCACCAGGTTTTGGGTGTGCGTCACGCGGGCTTCGCCTGAGGAATATTGGGCGACCAGTGCGGCAGCAGCATCGAGCTGGTCGGCCGTGGCGTCTCCGGGGGCCTGGCCCACGCGCTTGAACGACAGGCTCACAGCGCGCAGCGCGGGGTTTTGGTGCGGTTTGACGTTTTGCGCGATCCAGCGGGCAAAGGCGGGCGTTTTGGCCGCTTCGATGCTGACATCGGCTTCGGCCTTGGCGGCCCACGACGCATCGTTTGGCAGGTGCAAAGCAGGCGCGGCAAAGCAGGCGGCCACGCGGTCGAACTCGGCTTGCGGGATGGTGTGCAGGCCGCCATCCTTGATCAAAATGTCTTGGTATTCGGCCTCGACTTCGTCAAAGTAACGCTGGCCTTCGGCTTTCACCAAAATTTTGATGCGCGCCTTGTACAGGTTGTCGCGCCGGCCCCAGCGGTTGTAGACGCGGATCACGGCTTCGAGGTAATTCATGATCTGGTTCCAGGGCAAGAACTCGCGGATCTGCGTGCCCACCACCGGGGTGCGGCCCATGCCGCCACCCACCAGCACTTTGAAGCCCACTTCGCCCGATGCGTTCTTGACCATTTGCAGGCCCACGTCGTGCCAGCCAATGGCGGCGCGGTCTTCGGCTGCGCCGGTGATCGCGATCTTGAACTTGCGGGGCAAAAAGGCGAATTCGGGGTGCAGCGTGCTCCACTGGCGAATCAGCTCGGCGTAGGGCCGGGGATCGACCACTTCGTCCACCGCCACACCGGCCAGCGCGTCGCTGGTGGTGTTGCGGATGCAGTTGCCGCTGGTCTGGATGCCGTGCAGGTTCACGGTGGCCAAGAGGTCCATCACGTCAGCCGATTGGGACAGGGGAATCCAGTTGAACTGCACGTTTTGGCGGGTGGTGAAGTGACCGTAGTTGGTGGTCAGCTTCGGGGCTGGGCCTGCAATTTTGTCTTGCGTGGCTTGGGCTTCTGCCAACAAGGCGGCGTCGGGCGTGTCGTACTCGCGGGCGATTTGGGCCAGCACTTTGAGCTGGGGTGCCGAGATTTCGCCGTAAGGCACGGCCACGCGCAGCATGGGGGCGTAACGCTGCACGTACCAGCCGTTTTGCAGGCGCAGGGGTTTGAACTGATCGCTGGTCAATTGGCCTGCTTCAAAGCGCTCGAGTTGGTCGCGGTGCTGTGCGGCGCGGGCGCGCACGAACTGTTTGTCAAATTCGGTGTATTGGTACATGGGAATAACTCAGATCAAAACCAGTTTGGTGCCAGCCCAGGCCAGCAGGACGCAAAGCAAGGAGCGGATCACGCGATCCGGCGTGTGTTGGGTCAGGCGCGAGCCCAGCCAGATGCCGGGCAACGAGCCCGCCAGCAACTTGGCCAGCAAGGCCCAATCGACCGAACCCATGGAGGCGTGGCCCAAGCCCGCCAGCAGCGTGAGTGGCACGGCATAAGCGATGTCGGCCGCCACGATGCGCGGCAGGGGCAGCATCGGGTACAGCAAGAGCAGCACGGTGACGCCAATGGCGCCCGCGCCCACCGAGGTGAGGGTGACCAAGATGCCGATCAGCGCGCCAAACAGCACCGGCAGGCTCCAGTGGCGGGGGGTGCTGGCGCGGGCTTCGTCGGCGGCGGCCAGGTGGCGGTGCAGCTGTTGGCCGCGAATGGCCTTGTAGAGCATGGCGGCGGCCGTCAGCAGCAAGGCCACACCCAAAGTGGTGGTCATCAGCGACTGCACCTCGGGGGAGGCCGGTCCCACCCAGTGCAAAAAGCCCAGGGTCACCAAGCAGGCCGGAATGCTGCCCGCACTGAGCAAGACCACCACACGCCAGGGCACGATGCGCTGCTGGGCAAAGCTGACGGTGCCGCCTAACTTGGTGAAAGCCGCAAACAGCAAGTCGGTGCCTACGGCCATGTAGGGCTTCACGCCAAAGAAAAAGATCAAGAGCGGCGTCATCAAAGAGCCGCCACCCA
>NZ_JBILQU010000111.1:0-8658 GCF_044373035.1 Limnohabitans sp.
TCAAAAGACTCACTGAGCAAGCGCCTTGTGCGCAGCAGCCAGGCCATGCCCTCGCGCACGCTGGCGTCGTCATCCACAATGAAAACGGTGGGCGTGTCGGTGTAGGTCATGCGGCGATCTTATCCAAAAGCACAGCGGGCAAGGTGAAGCGAAAGACCGTTCCCCGGGGAACCAAGGGCTCGAAACTGAGGTGTCCGCCGTGTTGCTCGACCACGGTGCGACACAGGCTCAGGCCCAGGCCCATGCCTTCGGCCTTGGTGGTGAAAAAAGGCGTGAACAGCTGACGAGCCACGTCGTCAGCAATGCCCACGCCCACATCGCTGACCGAGAACTCGACCCAGCCGTGCTCGGCGTTTGAAGCGGCACGCCGCACCTGCAGCACCAGCACCCGCTCCATGCTGTCAGGCTGGTCCATCGCCTGCATGCCATTGCGCGCCAGATTCAGCAGCACCTGCTCCACCATGGTGCGGTCGCACAGGACCGGGGGCAGCTTGGATTCGAAGCGGGTGTGCACCTTGACCTGCAGTTTGCGCGCCTGCAGGTTGACCAACGGCGCAATGGCGTCAAGCAAGGCCTGAGGTGCGACCGCTTCGCGTGCCTGGTCGCGGCGGCGCACAAAGTCGTGCACGCTGTTGATGACTTTGCCTGCTCGCCCCGCCTGCTCGGCAATGCGGCGCAAGGCCATGTGCACATCGTCCAGGGTTTGCGGCGCAGCGTTGGGGTCTTTGAGCAGGTTGAGCGAGCCATTGGCATAACTGGCGATGGCGGCCAGCGGTTGGTTCAGCTCGTGGCTGAGCAAGGAGGCCATCTCGCCCACGGTGGCCAATCGCGCAGTGGCCTGCAGGCGCTCCTGGCTGGCCCGCGAGAGCTCTTCGATGCGCCGCTGCTCGCTGATGTCGATCACTGCGCCCATCCAGCCGGTTTGCTGGCCTTGCAAGCTGATGAGCGGTGCTTCGATGATCAACACCTCAAAGCGCGTGCCATCGGCCCGCATGAAGACCGACTCGAAGCCTTCACGCGGCGGTGCGTTGCCTGCCAACCGGATGGCATGGCGTTGTTGGTATTCGTCGACCATTTCCGGCGGCCAATAGGGCATGGGGGCCAGCTGGCCGGTCAATTGTTCAGCCGCCAGCCCCACCATCTGGCAAAAGGCCGGGTTCACGTAGGTGATGCGGCCTTCCAAGTCGCGCGCACGCAGGCCGGTCACCAGCGAGTCCTCCATGGCCTTGCGAAAGGCCAGCGCTTCGGCCAAATCGTTTTCTGCTTTCAGGCGACGTCGCGAGTCCTTGGCCAGCAAGACCATCACCGTGACCAGGGCGATTGACATGGCGGTGACCAGGGCTGTGAACACATTGGGGAACAGGTCAGGCTCGCCTCGGCGTCCGTCCATGCGCAAGACCAAGGTGTTGCCCGGCAAGTCCACCAGTTGTTGGGCGGTGAACACGCGCAAGCCCCGGCTCTGGTTGCCCGCAATGGCCAAGCGTGTGCCGTCGGGTTCGGTGAAGGAGATTTCGTTTCGTCGGCCATAGCCCACGCCCAAACGCGCATTGATCAGCTCCTGCAGACCATAGGTCAACACCGTGAAACCCACCAGCACGCCGCCTTGCATGTTGGGCAAACACATGTCCATGACTTCCATGCCCAAACCATCGGTCTGGGGTAGGAAATAAGAGCGCGAATAACTGGGGCCGCTGCTGCGCTTGGCCTGTGAGCAGGCTTGCTGGGTTTCGCTCAAGGTTTCGCTGCGGCGCACGCGTTCAAACACCGGACTGCGCAAGGCCGAGTCAACCGAGCTGATCAGGCTCAGTGAAGAATCACGCCACTCGATGCGCAACATGTCGCGGTTTTCGCGCAACAGGGCTTGGGCCTCCAGGGTCCAGAAGGCTTCGGACGGATGGCTCGATTGCAGACCCTGCAGCGCCTGCACATGGCGCGACAGTTGGGTGCGCAAGTCACCGACCGCGTTGACGGTGTCGCGCTCCAGCTCGGCTTGCAGTTGGCTGGCTTCGTAACGCCCGGCCAGCCACACCAGGGTCACCAGCACCGCCATGACCAGCGCGATCAGGGCGCTCCACAGGCTGCGGCGGCCCCGCCCCCCGGGCAAAGCGTCTTCCACCGCCAGCCACCAGGCCAGGGTGCGTGCTTTGAATGTGGGGATCAGGCGCTGCAGCGCTTGGGGTGTCATGCCCGCATTGTCCTGCACCCGTGCCGCTGCGCAGAGCCCCTGGCGCGCCCAACCGGGTCGGCAAGGCCCCGGCGTCCTGCACGTCCAGCACGAAATTCATTTCGCTTTTGCGCCAAGGGCTGCCTTCGCGGGCCGCCAGCCAGCGGCCTGTGCTGCGCTGCGTGGCTTCGGGTCGGTGGTGCCGCTGGCGTGTTGGGCCAGCAGGTTCAGTGGGGCGTTGTCCTTGCCTGGCGGGGTATTGATTCCGATGTCTGGCCCATGCCAGATCACCTGTGCGCCCCGCACCACCACTTCGCGCTGGCCAAACAACCAGTCGGCCGCAGCCGAGTTTTCTGTGGACGAGGGTCTCCATGCCATTCCGGCGATCTGCCACTGGCCATCGGCGTTCAGGCGCAGTGTCAACTCGGGCGCATCCAGCACCAGTTGGTCCAGCTGCCCCAGCGCTGCTGAGCGCAGGCTGAGCGCCACCAGCACCTTGGGCAGGCGCAGCCCGGTTCGACCTTGGTCGTTCAGCAGCTCGATGTCACGCAGCTCAAAAGAGGGCACCCAGCCGGTGCTTTGCGCCGACATGCCGCCGATGCGCACCGGTACACCCAGCGATTGGCGGGCAAGGCTTTCAAGCGCAGGGCGAAACTCGGCGATTCGCGGCACAATCCAAAAATGCAGCGTCGCCCAAGCCAGACCCAACACCAGCCCGGCGACCAGCAGCCCCCAAAAAAACAATCCTAACAGCCCGCGCCAACCACGGGCGCAGCAAGGCTTCGGTGGGGGGCCAAGTGGGTGAAGACGACACAAACGCATGAATTAAAAAGTCAGAAGGAATTATGACCCGCAGCCCGTGCACAGACGACCGCTCTGATCTCACCCCCCCGATGGACTCGCTGCCCGGCGTGCCCTGCCTTGTGGATTTGCCAATTGATTTGCCACTTTATTCGCGCTTTGTGCAGCGTTTGCATCGCCGCTACGCCGATGAACTGCCGCTGCTGCCGCCCGGCTCTCCCACCCGAGACAGCCTGAGAGCCGTTTACGCCGCCTTGCAATCTCGGGGCCTGGACACCAGCGCGGCCTTGCGCGTGTTGCGCCAACTCACACTCGAGCGCCTGGCCCAGCGGGACTGCACGGGTCAGGCCGATCTGGCCGCCGTCACGCAGGGAATGACCTGGCTGGCCGAAGTCACACTCGACATTGCCTGGCAGCAAGTCATGGCCGATCTGGATGCTTTGCATGGCGCACCCACCCAAGCCAGCGGCCAGCGCGCTGAGATGTGGATCGTGGGCATGGGCAAGCTGGGTGCGCGCGAGCTGAACGTGTCGAGCGACATCGATTTGATTTATGTCTATGACGAAGACGGCGAGACGCTGGGCAACAGCGAAGGCCGCAACAAAGTGTCGTGTCAGGAGTACTTCACCCGCGCCGTCAAGCGCATGTACGCGCTGATGGGTGACACCACCGAACACGGCTTTGTGTTCCGGGTCGATTTGGCGCTGCGCCCCAACGGCAACTCGGGGCCCAGCGTGGTCTCGCTGGGCGCGTTGGAAGAGTATTTGCTGGTGCAGGGGCGCGAATGGGAACGTTTTGCCTGGATGAAAAGCCGCGTGGTCGCGCCCCGCACGGCCATGCTCAATGGTTCGGCCCAGGCGCTGCGGGCGGTGGTGCTGCCCTTTGTGTTTCGCCGTTACCTCGATTACAACGTGTTCGAGTCGCTGCGCACGCTGCACCAGCAAATCCGCGACCATGCTGCCAAGCGCAGCGCAGGCCATCCGGAACGTGCCAACGATGTGAAGCTGTCACGCGGGGGCATCCGCGAGATCGAGTTCACGGTGCAATTGCTCCAAGTGGTGCGCGGTGGGCAGTTTCCTGAATTGCGCACCCGCCCCACCCTGGACGCCTTGCAGCGCGTGGCCAAAGCCGGCCTCATGCCGCAGGCCACCGCCGACGCCCTGAGCGCGGCCTATGTGTTCTTGCGTCAGGTAGAGCACCGCATCCAGTACCTGGACGACCAGCAAACCCATGTGCTGCCCACCCGCGACGATGATTTGGCCTGGATCGCGCAGACGCTGGGGCATGCCAGCACGTGCAGCTTCTTGAGCGCGCTGGACGCGCACCGTGAAGTCGTGGCGCAGGAGTTCGACACCTTGCTCGGCGGCGACCGAGATTGCAAAACCTGCAACGGCAAAAATGGCAAGAGCGGCCATGGCCGCGAACACGCCGAGTTGGAGTCGGTGCTCAGCGATTTCATAGGCCCGGTGCGCGTTCGACTGGCCCAGTGGGTTGACAACCCGCGCGTGCTGGCCTTGCGCGATGACGCGCGTGGGCGGCTGATGCGTTTGCTCCAGCGCACCGCCCAGTGGCTGGGCGAAGGCCGCATCAGCGAAGTGGCCGTGCTGCGCATGGCCGACTGGATCGAGCCCTTGCTGCGCCGCGAAAGTTACTTGGCCCTGATGCTGGAGCGCCCTTCGGTCTACGAACGCCTGTTGCGTTTGCTTGGCGCGGCCAAGTGGCCTGCACGGTATTTGTTGCAGCATCCGGGCGTGATCGACGAGCTGGCCGGGGGCAACTTGTTTGACACCCGCTTTGACGCTGCCGAGTTTGAAGCGGAGCTGCAAGCGCGGCGGGCCGCCCTGCAGCGCACGGGCGAAGACGACGAAGAAAGCCTGATGAACCTGCTGCGTCGCGCCCACCACGCCGAGCAGTTCCGAACCTTGGCCCGCGATGTGGAAGGCGTGCTCACGGTGGAGCAAGTGGCCGACGACCTGAGCGCCCTGGCCGATGCGGTGTTGCGCGTGACGGCCCGCTGGTGCTGGGACCGCCTGAAAAACCGCCACCGCGACGAACCAGCGATGGCCATCATCGGCTACGGCAAATTGGGTGGCAAAGAATTGGGCTATGGCAGCGACCTGGACATCGTGTTTGTGTATGACGACGAAGATGAACGCGCCCAGGAAATCTATGCCAGCTACGTGCGCAAAATGATCAACTGGATGACGGTCAAAACCGCCGAAGGTGATGTGTACGAAATCGATACCGCCCTGCGCCCCAACGGCAACTCGGGTCTGCTCGTTACCCGCTTTGAGGCCTACGCCGATTACCAGCAGCAACGCGGCAGCAACACCGCCTGGACCTGGGAGCACCAGGCCATGACGCGCGCCCGTTTTGTCATGGGCTGGCCCAGCCTGGCCCCCCGCTTTGACGCCGTGCGCCACGCCGTCATCAGCGCCCCGCGCGACGCGGTCAGCCTCAAAGCCGAAATCGTGGCCATGCGCGAACGCGTCCGGCAAGGCCACCCGGTCAAACCCGACCAATTTGATGTGAAGCACAGCCCGGGTGGCATGGTCGACGCCGAATTTGCCATGCAGTACCTGGTGCTTTTGCACGCCCCCGCACACCCCGAGTTGGCCGATAACGTGGGCAACATCGCTTTGCTTCAACGCGCCGAAAAAGCTGTTTTGTTGCCGCAAGGCGTGGGTCAAGCAGCGGCCAATGCCTACCGCGAAATGCGGCGCTTGCAACACCGTGCGCGCTTGAACGAAGAGCCCACCCAAGTGGACCCCCTCTCGCTCAGCTCAGCGCGCGATGCGGTTTTGGCGGTGTGGCGCTTTGTCATGCATTGAGGGCGGTTTGGGGCATCAGGCTGGGTGCGCGTTATGGCCTTTATATGCCGGAGGACACTGTGAGCAGTCATGGGCTCGCGCTAAACTTCAAGAGCTAACGTAGCGCATCGCAAAAAGAAAAGCCATGAAAAAAAACCGTGTTCGGATGTGGGGGGGTCTTGGGTTGTGGGTTGCAGCAGTGGGCATGGTTTGTGCGGCTGAGCCGGTCAAATCACCGGGTGCCAGCAAACCAACGCTGTCGGTGACTGTCACCATGCCCCAAACCGCAAGTCTCGCTCAAAAGATCAGCGCCAACGGCAGCTTGGCCGCTTGGCAAGAGGCCGTTATCGGTGCAGAAGCCAACGGCTTGAAGATCACCGATGTGCATGTGAATGTGGGCGACCGGGTCCAGCGCGGTGATGTGTTGGCCACTTTGCAGGCCGATACTTTTCGCGCCGAGTTGGCGCAGGCCGAGGCCGCCCTTGCAGAAGCCACGGCCAGCGCGCAAGAAGCGAAAGTCCAATCTGAGCGCGCTCGCAGCTTGCAGCAGCAGGGCTTTTTCAGCAACGCGCAGTTGAGCCAGACCTTGGCCGCCGATGCGTCAGCGCAGGCGCGTGTGCAGTCGGCCCGCGCCATGGTGCAGCTGCAAACCGCGCGCCTGGCGCAAACCCAAGTGCGTGCGCCCGATGCGGGCGTGATCTCGGCGCGCCAAGCCACGGTGGGCAGCGTGGTGGGCGCGGGCACCGAGTTGTTTCGGTTGATTCGACAGGGCCGCATCGAGTGGCGCGCTGAAGTGACGGCCGCCGAGATGGGCCGCATCCAGGTGGGCGCGCTGGTGCTAGTGAAGGCCGCCAGCGGCCAGCTGCTGCAAGGCAAGGTGCGCATGGTTGCGCCTTCGGTCGATGCACAAACCCGCAACGCCATCGTGTACGTGGACTTGCCCGCTGCCACCGGCAGCGCCCGCGCAGGCATGTATGCCCAAGGCGAGATCGCGCTGGGCCAAAGCCAGGCGCTCACCGTGCCGCAAAGCGCCGTGGTGGTGCGCGATGGGTTCAGCTACGTTTACACCGTCGGTGCCAACCAAAAAGTCAGCCAGCTCAAGGTGCAAACCGGACGCCAAAGTGGCGATCGCGTCGAAGTGGCCAGTGGCTTGAAAGCCGATGCCCGCGTGGTGGCCAGTGGCGGTGCATTTTTGAACCATGGCGACACGGTGCGTGTGGTCGACGCGCCCGCCACCAAGTAAAGGGACGCCATGATCAACGTCTCTTCCTGGTCGATCCGCAACCCCATTCCCGCCGTCATGCTGTTTGTGCTGCTGACGGTGGCCGGCTTCATCGCCTTCGGTTCGATGAAGGTGCAGAACTTTCCCGATCTGGATGTGCCCACCATTTCGGTGACCGCCAGCCTGCCCGGTGTGGCGCCCTCGCAGCTCGAAACCGATGTGGCCCGCAAGCTCGAAAACGCGCTGGCCCCACTGCAGGGTTTGAAGCACATCACCACCAAGGTGCAAGACGGTGTGGTGTCCATCACCGCCGAGTTCCGCATGGAAAAGCCCAGCCAGGAGGCGGTGGACGATGTGCGCTCTGCCATTCAGGGGGTGCGCGCCGACTTGCCCGGCGACCTGCGCGACCCGGTGGTGCAAAAGCTCAACTTGGCGGGCACGCCCGTGCTGGCCTACACGGTGCGCTCGCCGCGCATGGACGACGAGGCCTTGTCCTGGTTGGTCGACAAAGACATCACCCGCAAGCTCTTGTCTTTGCGGGGTGTGGGGGCCGTCAACCGCGTGGGCGGCGTGACACGCGAAGTCCGTGTCGCATTGGATGTAAACCGCCTGCAGTCGCTGGGCATCACGGCCGCCGAGATCTCGCGCCAGCTCAAGCAAGTGCAGCAAGAAGGCTCGGGTGGGCGCATGGACATTGGCGCGGGCGAGCAACCTGTGCGCACGTTGGCCACCGTCAAGACAGCGCAAGAAGTGGGTCAGATCGAGTTGGCCACATCGCGTGGTGGGCGTGTTCGTTTAGACCAAGTGGCCACGGTGAGCGATACCCTGGCCGACGCCCGATCAGCCGCCAGCCTGAACGGCAAGCCTGTGGTGGGCTTTGAAGTGGTGCGCAGCAAAGGCGAGAGCGAAGTGGCCGTGGGCCGCCTGGTGCGCCAGGCGCTGGCCGAATACCGCCTGCAAAACCCCGACATCGAGATCACCGAAGCCTTTGACTTTGTGACCTTCGTGGAAGAGGAATACGAGGGCTCACTCGTGTTGTTGTACGAAGGTGCGATTTTGGCGGTGCTGGTGGTCTGGCTGTTTTTGCGCGACTGGCGGGCCACCTTTGTCTCGGCGGTGGCGCTGCCGCTGTCGGTCATTCCGGCCTTCATTGGCATGGCGTACCTGGGCTTTTCCATCAACGTGGTGACCTTGCTCGCATTGTCATTGGTCATTGGTGTGCTGGTGGACGACGCGATCGTCGAAGTGGAAAACATCGTGCGACACTTGCGCATGGGCAAATCGCCCTACCAAGCCGCCATGGAAGCGGCCGACGAGATCGGCCTGGCCGTGATCGCCACCACCTTCACCCTGATCGCGGTGTTTTTGCCCACGGCATTCATGAGCGGCATCCCGGGCAAGTTCTTCAAACAGTTTGGCTGGACGGCATCGCTGGCGGTGTTCGCCTCGCTGGTGGTGGCGCGGGTGCTCACGCCCATGATGGCGGCGTACATCCTCAAACCCATCGTCACAGCCGCGCACGAGTCGGGCTGGCTCAAGCGCTACATGGTGTGGGCCACTTGGTGCATGCGGCACCGCCTGGTCACCATGGTTTTGGCCACGCTGTTTTTCATCGGCTCCATCATGCTGGTGCCGCTGCTGCCCAAGGGCTTCATTCCGCC
>NZ_JBILQU010000099.1:0-10132 GCF_044373035.1 Limnohabitans sp.
AGGCGGTGCGTTTGCGCTGTCCCTGGGTGTTGAGCCAGTGGATGCCCATGGCCAAAATGAAGAGCAGGCTGATGAATTCCATACATACAAGGTGAGGGGGCCAGATTGGCCGAACCGTCAAGTGTAGTGAGCCCGGCGCAGGGGCCGCTCAAAAACCTTGCCTCGCCCCTGGATCGATGGGCATCAGCGTGGCTGCGCACGCCAGCGCACCAATTGGAGAGCGGACTCTAAAGTTCGGGTTTCCCCTTGCCATGGCCACCCCATGCTGTTCCAATTGCTGCAGTGCAACAAAACTTCCCAAAGGAAAAAACCATGAACTTCAACGCTGAACAATTCACCGCCACCCAACAAGCCAACATGAACGCAGTTGCTGACCTGTCGCAATCGGCTTTCGCCAGTTTCGAGCGCTTGGTCGAGCTGAACATGGCCGCTGGCAAAGCCGCTGTGGGCGAGTCTTTCGCCAACATGCAAGCCCTGATGGCCGCCAAGTCGCCTCAAGACCTGATGGCTGTGCAAGCCGCGCTGGTGCAGCCTGCCTTCGAAAAGTCGGTCTCTTACGGCCGTCACATCGCTGACATCGCCAACAGCACTGGTGCCCAGTTCAGCCAGGCCGTCGAAAGCAAAATGGCCGAGTCCGAGCAAGCCGTCAAAAGCCTGGTCGAAAACAGCCTGAAGAACGCCCCGGCCGGTTCTGACGCCGCCGTGGCCGTGATCAAGACCGCCTTCGAAGCCAGCCAAACCGCTGCCGAGACCCTGAAAAAAGTGGCCAAGCAAGCCGCTCACAGCGCCGAAACCAGCATGAAGGCCGCCACGGCCCAAGCCGAAGCTTCGGTCAAGGCCGCCATGACCAAGGCCAAAGCCAAGGCTTGAGCGTTGACTTCATGAGCCGGCCCTGAAACAGGGGCGGTTGCCTACAATCAGGGTGTCTTCGGACACCCTTTTTTTTCGATTGCCCTCATGTCACCAGTTCTCACATCCGCTTCTGTTCCCGTTTTGCACATCGAGAGTGGTGTGGCCACCATCACCCTGAACCGGCCAGCCCAGCGCAACCGGCTGGAAAATGCCGACCTCACGGCCTTGTTGGCGCACTTTGACGCCGTGAACCGAGACCCCGAGGTGCGCGTGATGGTGCTGACGGCCAACACGGCGGGGCAGCCCCGGCCTGTTTTTTGCGCCGGCTACGACATCGGCGGCTTTGACGAGTCCGGGCATGGCGCGCCCCTGTTTGAAGAAATTCCCGATGCCCTGGCTGCCATGCGTCCGGTGACCATTTGCGGGCTGAACGGCAGCGTGTACGGCGGCGCGACCGATGTGGTGTTGGCTTGCGACCTGCGCATCGGCTTGCAAGGCATCGAGTGGCGCATGCCAGCCACCGCGTTGGGTTTGCACTATTACCCCAGCGGCTTGCAGCGTTATGTCAGCCGTTTTGGCCTGGCCGCCACCCAAAGGGCTTTTTTGACGGCCCGACCTTTTACCGACCGGCAACTCGATGCCTTGGGCCTGTTCGAGGCCCTGGTCAGCGCTGACGACTGGGCAGCCACGCAGCAGGCCTTGGTGCGTGACCTTTTGGCGCTGGCCCCCCTGGCCTTGCAAGACACCAAGCAATCGATTCGGGAAATTGAGGCTGGTCTGGGGGACGTGTCCCGCATGCGCGAGCGCGCACAGCGCGCCAGCCAAAGTGCCGACTTTGCCGAAGGCCGGGCGGCCTTTGCCCAGCGCCGCACGCCGGTCTTTACCGGCCGCTGATCGGCTGCTGCACCTGCGCCGGGCCTGCTCCCGTGCCCATGCCGCCCTTTCATGCCTGTGCGCTGCGCTATCAAGTTGGGCGCTTTGCGGCCGATACAGTCCGTGGAATGTCTTTTTTCTGTGGACGGGCGCGCGATGAGAACATGTGTTGGCTGGGCGGGGTTGCTGTGGTTGTTTGCTGCGCCTGGGGCATGGGCGGGCCAGTACGTGCTGCAGGCCGGACAGACCCAAACCGTGCCGGTTTCTGCCCGCGTGAACAATGGCGAGACCCGCTGCAATTTGCGCATCAGCGTGCCCGGCCAGGCCGATGTGGAGCGTGTGGTGCAAGCCCCGTTTTTTGACACGGCCATGGCCCTCACGCCGCTGGGTGAGGAGTTTGTCACGGTGCGTTGGCAAGGCCAGGCCCGTCGCATCAATGACCAGGTGGTCAATGGCTGCCCCACGCAAGGCGAAACCCGCTTCAAGGTGGTCAGCAGCAACGCCTTGACCCGGGCTGTGTGGGCCGGCATGCAGGCGCAATTGACGCCTGCCAAGGCCGATTGCGTGCGAACCGCGTTCGAGTTGGACCGGGTGCGGCCCGAATGGTTTGACTTCCATGACCCGCAGCCCAGCGGTGAGGACGCCAGAATTGACCGGGCTTTTGCCCAATGCGAGGCGTTTTTGGCGCGGCCCAAAGCCTGGGGCACGCAAAGCCCGCAAAGCCATACCTGCACCGTGGCGGGCGTCAAAACCCGTTGTGAAGGCTTCTTTTCGGCCAGCGTGAACGGCAAGGTGCAGACGATTTCGCGCGAAGCCGCCATTCAAATGCAATTGCAGAATTTGCCCTGGAGTTCCGGCGTGCGTGAGATCGCATCGGTCAGGACCTCGCGCATCCAGCAGGAAATAGACCGCGTGTCCCGCGAGGCCGCTGAAGAGGCAGCCAAACTTCAGGCCATCAAAGACGCCCGGCGCAAGGCCGAGCAACAAGCTCAAGAGGCCAAGGCGGCAGAGCAGCGTGCGCTGGAAGACAAGATTGCTGCCTTGAAGGTGCAAATTGCCGAAGAAAAAGCGCAGGCTGCGCAAGAGAAAAATTGGGTCTTCAAGCAGATCGACAAGATCAGGGGCGTGCCTGCGCCCGATGCCAAGCCGCAAGAAACGCCCAAAACCGCCAGTCCTACAGCGCCTGTGGCGCCGGGTTCCGCGCCCCCTTCTGCGGCTCCAGCAGCGCAATCGGCACCCGCGGCACCCGCAGCAGTGGTTCCTGCGGCACCACCCCAGGCGACCCCAGCGGCACCGCTGCCACCCCCTGCGGCGGCGCCAGCCACTGCGCCCGCTCCGGCTGCCAATCCGGCAGCCAGGTCCTTGCCACCCCTGCCGCCGACCTGAATTGGCCCGAATTGGCGAGGGGGTCTGTGCTGGTAACGCAAGCGACCGGCGAGGGTGCGCATTGCCCCTAAGATGACCGGGTGATTCACCCTTTCAAAAGCGCAGCGGCATGAAGCCGCGCAAGCCTTGGTCCCCATCCCGCCAGTGGTCGCTTGCGCAGCTCCGCAGCAGGCGGGCCTTTGACGCCTGGCCAGCGGCCGTGCAGGGCATGGTCTGGATGGTGGTGGGTGGGCTGCTGTTTTCTTTCCTCAACACCATCGCCCGTGAGCTGACGCTGCAACTGGACGTTTACCAATCGCAGTTCTTGCGTTACTTGTTTGGCCTCTTGTTCATCTTGCCCTGGGTTTGGCGCGATGGCTGGCGGGCTTATAGGCCGGTGAACATGGTGGGCCAGTTCTGGCGGGGCGGGGTGCACACGCTCGGGTTGGTGTTGTGGTTCACGGCCTTGCCCAAGATTCCGCTGGCCGACATCACCGCGATTGGCTTTACCGGTCCGATTTTCATCATGATCGGCGCGGCCTGGTTTTTGGGCGAGCCGATGCGCCGGGACCGCTGGATCGCAGCCATCATCGGTTTTGCGGGCGTGCTGGTGGTGGTCTTGCCCAACATGTCGGGAGAGGGGGGGTGGTTCAACCTGATCATGTTGGCTTCGTCGCCGGTGTTTGCGGCGTCCTTCCTCATCACCAAAGCCTTGACCCGCTACGAAAAAGCGGGCGTGATTGTGCTTTGGCAAGCCCTGACGGTCTCGATCTTGAGCTTGCCGATGGCGCTGCCCAACTGGCAAGCGCCCAACCTGATGCAGTGGCTGGGGTTTGCCGCTACGGGCGTGTTGGGCACGCTGGCCCACTATTGCCTGACGCGGGCCTTTGCGCTGGCCGACATTTCGGCCACCCAGTCGTTGCGCTTTCTGGACCTGGTCTGGGCCTCGATTCTGGGCTGGCTGGTGTTTGGCGATGTGCCCAGCCAGTGGACTTGGGCTGGGGCCCTGGTCATCTTGGGTGCCACCGTCTGGATTGCCCGCAGAGAAGGCCGGAGAAAACCCGCTGAGCCCGATTGACGGGGTATATTGCCCCGCTCAACAGGGAGAACTGTGTGATCGACATCGAGCCATTGCGCTTTGCCTGGACCCGGGGCGGGCCTGACACACTGCTGCTGGGCCACCTGCAGGTGGACCGTGGCCAAACCGTTTTTTTGCACGGACCCAGCGGCTGCGGCAAAAGCACTTTGCTCGGTCTGCTGGCGGGGGTGTTGTCGCCCCGCCAAGGGCGTGTGTCTTTGCTGGGGCAAGACTGGGCCGCGTTGAAGGCCGGCCAGCGCGACGCCTTTCGGGCCGACCATGTGGGCGTGATGTTTCAGCAGTTCAATTTGCTGCCCTACCTGAGCGTGCTGGACAACGTGACCCTGCCTTGCCGCTTTTCGACCTTGCGCCGCGAGCGCTGCCAAGCCGCCGGTGGCCCCGAGGCCGCGGCCCAAAGCTGGTTGCAGCGCATGGGTTTGCCCGAGGCCCTGTGGAGCCGCCGGGCCGACACCTTGTCGGTGGGCCAGCAGCAGCGCGTGGCCGCTGCCCGTGCCCTGATGGGCCAGCCCGAATTGATCCTGGCCGACGAGCCCACCTCGGCACTCGATGCAGCTTTGCGTCAGGACTTCATGGACTTGCTGCTGCAGGCTGCGCGCGACGCGGGCAGCACCTTGGTGTGCGTGAGCCACGACGAACAGCAGGCGGTGCGCTTTGATGTGCAATGGTCCTTGCCCGCCTTGCAACAAGCGGGGGTGAACGCATGAACAAGCTGCTGAACATCGCCCGGCAAAGTGCCTGGAACCGGCGCAGCACCTTGGTCTGGGTGGTGGTGTCGCTGGCGCTGGCCACCGCCTTGCTGTGGACTTTGGAGCGTTTGCGCCACGACATTCGCCACAGTTTTTCGCAATCGGTCAGCGGCGTCGATTTGATCGTGGGCGCGCGCAGCAGCCCGGTGCAGTTGATGCTGTTTTCGGTGTTCCACATCGGCAGCGTGCCGCAAAGCATGAGCATGGACAGCGTGCAAAAGCTCAAGCAGCACCGCTCGGTGTCCTGGGTCGTACCTTTGAGTCTGGGCGACTCGCATCGGGGCTTTCCGGTGCTGGGCACCACACCCGCTTACTTTCAGCACTTTGCTTATGGCGACAAACAACCGCTGGCCTTAAGGCAGGGCGCGGTGTTTGCCGACACGCTCGATGGTTTGTATGAAGCGGTGATCGGGGCCGAGGTGGCGCGCAAGATGGGCTATGGCTTGGGCCAAATCATCACCTTGGGCCACGGCATGCCAGACCATGACCATGACCACAAAGGCGAGCAAGCCGATGAACACGCCGACAAACCCTTTAAGGTGGTTGGCATTCTGGCCCCCACGGGCACCCCGGTGGACCGCACGGTGCATGTGAGCCTGCAGGCACTCGAAGCCCTGCACCTGGGCTGGGTGGCGGGCATCCCCATGCCGGGCGGACACATTCCGGCTGATCAGGCGCGCAAATTCAATTTGCAGCCTGAAGAAGTCACGGCCGCGTTGGTGGGGCTGAAAAGCCGGGCGGCCGTCTTCAATGTGCAGCGGTTTGTGAATTTTTACGAAGAAGAAGCGCTGATGGGCGTCATGCCCGGCGTGGCGCTGGGGGAGTTGTGGTCGGTGCTGGGCCTGGGTGAAAACACCTTGCTGGCGGTCTCGGCCCTGGTGGCCTTGGTGAGTGTGGTCTCGCTCGTGGCGGTGGTGCTGGCGGGCCTGAACGAGCGCCGCCGCGAACTGGCGGTGCTGCGCGCCGTGGGGGCTGCACCGCGCCATGTGCTGGGCTTGCTCACGCTCGAAGGGCTGTGGGTCACCTGCGCCGGGGTCGTGTTGGGTGTGCTGTTGGCCCACGCGGGCATGGCGCTGGCCACGCCCTGGCTGCAGCAGTCGCTGGGCATCCGTTTGCAACTGGCCGCCCCCTTGCCTTCGCAGCTGGCTTTGGCAGGCGCGGTCTTGCTGGCCGGATTGCTGGCCAGCCTCGGGCCCGCATGGCGAGCCTACCGATTGTCCTTGGCCGATGGCTTGTCGCCACGCGTGTGATGTGTGGGCTGGCCGCTCTGGCGCTTGCTGCAAAATAGGCTGAAATGACATCGGGAATGGAAGTGTGGGATGAAACAAGGTGCAAGGTGTTGGTCGGTGGGCGTGCTGCTGCCTGCGTTGTGGGTCTGGGGTGCCCAGGCGCAGAGCGTTCGCGAGACCGTTCGCGAGACCGTGCCCCAGGTCCAGCCCGCCTTGTCGGCTGACGCCCCACCGCCCGGTGCCAACGTGCCGGGTGCCATGCGCACCATTGGCTGGGAGCAGCTGATTCCGGCGGGCTGGGACCCTTACAAAGACCTCAGGGCACTGAACCTGGACTCGCTCAAGGACAACGATCCCAAGGCCGAAGAGGCGCTGAAAAAAATGCGCCAAATGTGGGACAACGCGCCCATCAACCCCCTGATCCTCGGTCAGGGCGTGCGCCTGCCGGGCTATGTGGTGCCACTGGAAGATCTGGCCGCTGGCATCAAGGAGTTTTTGCTGGTGCCTTACTTCGGCGCTTGCGTGCATTCGCCACCGCCCCCGGCCAACCAGATCGTGCATGTGCTCTTGGACAAACCTGTTAAAAACCTGCGCCTCATGGACGTGGTCTGGGTGTCCGGCCCCTTGAGTGCCACCAAGACCGACTCGCACATGGGTGTGGCCAGTTACCGCATCGACGCCAAGGCGGTCACGCCTTACCAGGACAAAAAGCGCTGATCACGTCGGATTGGAGACCCCCGAGGCCACATGCCCCGAGGGCACATGGCGCGCGGCCGATTCGATGTGGCCGGTTTGGTCGTCGAAGAAAAAGTCGGGCTCGAATTCGCGCAGAAACTCACCCTTGGGCAACCCCCCCAAGAACATGGCTTCGTCGACTTCGATGTTCCAGTCCATCAGGGTGCGGATGGCGCGCTCATGCGCCGGGGCGCTGCGGGCCGTGACCAGTGCGGTGCGGATGCGCATGGCCGGTGTGCCTGCTTGCTGTAACTGTTGCAGCGCTTGCAGCAGGGGCTTGAAAGGCCCGGCCAACAGGGGTTGCCCTGCCCTGTCGCTTTCGTGTTTCTGAAATGCCGACAGGCCTTGTGCTTGAAACACGCGCTCGGCTTCGTCGGAAAACAGCACGGCATCGCCGTCAAAAGCGATGCGCACCTCGTGCGGGTGCGCCTCTGACGCGAGCGCCGAGTGCGGGTAGACCTGCGCGGCTGGAACACCGGCATTGAGCGCGGCGCGCACATCGGACAAATGGGTGGACAAAAACAGGTTGGCATTGAGCGGCCGCAGGTAGCGCCACGGTGGCTGCCCGCGTGTGAAGCTGCCGCGCTGGATGGGCAGGCCGTAATGCTGCGCCGAGCGAAAAACCCGCATGCCCGAGACCGGGTCGTTGCGCGAGAGGATGACAACTTCGACGCGTTGTGCATCGGCGTCGTTGAAAGCCAACAGCTTGCGCACCAAAGAAAAGGCCACGCCGGGTTTGGCGGGCGCTTCCAGGCGCTCGAGTTGCAGCTTCATGTAAGCCCGGTCGTCGCCTTGCTCGAACACCTTGTTTTCTTCTTCGAAGTCGAACAAGGCGCGAGACGAAATCGCCACCACCAACTGGCCTTCAAGGGATGCGGGCATCGAGGGCTCCTTTGGACAATGTGAGGGCCATGGGTATGCGGCTCACTTGATAAATTGGTTCAGCTGCATGATGGGCATCAACACGGCCAGCACGATCAGCATGACCATGCCCCCCATGGCGACGATCAGCAAGGGCTCCAGCACGGTGGCCAAGGCCAAGGCGCGGCGCTGCACTTCGCCCGACATTTGCTGCGCCGCACGTTGCAGCATCACCGGCAGTTGGCCGGTTTGTTCGCCCAGCCGCGCAAACATGGACAGCAGGCCCGGAAAGCGGGCGTTTTGCGCCAGCGCGGTGCCCAGCGGTGCGCCTTCGCGCACACGCACCAGGGCTTCGAGGGCGTCGGCCCGCAGGGCTTGGTTGGACAAGGTGTCGGCCGCCGCCTGCAGCGCTTTGAGGATGGGCACGCCAGCGGCCGTGAGCATGGCCAACGTGGAGGCAAAGCGGGCGCTGTTGTAGCCCCGCGCCAATCGGCCAATCAGGGGCAGGCGCAGCCAAGCCGCGTCAAAACGCATGCGCAAAGCCGCTTGGCGCATGGCCAACCGAAAAGCCAGCACGCCGCCCGCCAATAACCACAGCACAAACCAGCCCCAGTTGCGCACAAAGTCGCTGATGGCCAGCATGGCCACGGTCAGGCCCGGCAATTGCCGTTTGGTGCCCGCAAAAACCCCGGCCACTTGCGGCACCACCGAGGTGACCAGAAAAATCACAATGGCCAGCGCCACCAGGCTGACGATGGCCGGGTACAGCGAGGCCGACAGCAGTTTGGCGCGCAACACTTGCTGATCTTCCAGGTCATTGGCCAGCTGGTTGAGCACATCCGACAAGTGGCCGCTTTGCTCGCCTGCCGCGATCACGGCGCGGTCGATGGCCGGAAACTCTTGTGGAAATTGCGCCAGCGCCCTGCCCAGCGTGCTGCCCGAGTTGATGTCGGCGCGGATGGCGGCCAGCAGCAGCTGCTGCTTCTCTTTTTCGACCTCTTCGCTCAAAGCGGCCAAGGCGCGTTCGACCGGTAAGCCGCTGCCCACCAGGCCGGCGAGCTGGCGCGTCCACACGGCGCGTTCGCTGGTGCTGAAGGCGCGACCTCTGCCAATGGGTCGCTGCCACCAGGGCAGGGCGCTGGCCGAGCCCGAGGCGATGGCCTCCACCAGCAGGGGCACGAGCTGCTGAGTGCGCAACTGGGTGCGGGCGGTTTTCAGGCTGTCGGCTTCGAGCGTGCCTTTGCGCAGGGCGCCATCGGCTTGCAGGGCTTCAAAACGGTAGGCGGGCATATTTGAGGTGTCAGCGGCTGAAATAAAGGACGCCGATCTGGCCACTCCAGCTCAAGATGCTGGGGCTGACGGCATTGACTTGGCCCAGGTGGCGCGAGCTGCCCACCGTGCCAAACCAGGCCCATTGCGGCGTGAAGGCATAACGGTAACTCATGCCCAGACCCACCGAGCCCAAGCCAGAGTGCCAGCCTCCAGGTGGAGGGGGCAGCAGGCGCAGCTGAGTGGCCCAGTGGTCGGCTGTGGCCCATTCGACGCCGCCGCTCAGGCTGAGCGCGCTGCGCTCGCTCAGCGGCAGGCCATACGAGGCACCCAGCGACAAGGTGGTGCCGTCGCCCCGGTCCATCAGGTCTTGCGTCACATCGGTGCCTACCGACCAGCGTTTGCTCAGTTGGTAGTTCGCGCTCACACGGGCGCGCAAGGTGTTCTTGCCTGAAGAAAAACCGTCAAAGCTGCTGTTGTCCTGCAGGTTCTGGACGCGCAGGGACAGCGCCACTTGCAGGCGTTCATCGTCGCGCAGTTGGTAGGCCAGGTTGGACTCTTTGCGGTAACCGCTGAAGGCCAACCATTCGTCGCCCGTGGCATGGCCCAACCGCCACCGCCCGTAGCGCACGCCCAGGACCGGGCGCAGCGCCAGCTCGGTGTGGCCATCGGACAATTCCCGGGTTTTGAGTTTCAAACCCAGGGTGTAGCGCCAGGGGTGTGCAGGGGCATCGCGGGCGCGCGCTTCTGGCGGCTGGGGGTCGGCGGCTGCTGGGGTCTGTTCGAGCGGGGTCGCAGGCGTGGTCTCGGTCGTTTGAGCTTGGGCCACGTTGCTGCTGACGACGACCCAAACCAGCCCAAGGCAAGCGCCCATCGTCCACAGGGGTGGACTCCTCAGGGGCAGCGGTTTGCCTTTTTGTAGGAGCCCACCTCTGTGGGCAATGGCAGGTGCACAGACCACGTCGGCTGTCATGGGGACCTTCAGCACAGTGCGGATGACAGGAGAACAGGGGTGCAGCATGCGGCATCAGTCCCGCGTGACGCGCAGCAGCTCTTCGGCGCTGGTGATGCCTGCATCCACCAGGCGCTGGCCATCGTTGCGC